>NZ_JBVJCD010000040.1:0-59378 GCF_055588985.1 Streptomyces sp. NPDC041970 | reverse complement strand
CCCCCCCCCCCCCCCCCCCCCCCCCCCCCCCCCCCCCCCCCCCCCCCCCCCCCCCCCCCCCCCCCCCCCCCCCCCCCCCCCCCCCCCCCCGCGTCTCAGGCCCGCCGCCCCAGGTGCACCGTGCGGGCGGTCAGCAGGTGGACGTCGGGCCGGTGGTGGAGGCCCTGCGGGTCCTCGGGGTCCAGCAGCCGCCCCAGTACGGCGTCGTCCTCCGCCGCCAGCAGCTCGCCGAACACCTCCCGCTCCCGAGCCATGCTCGCGATGACGTGGTCACGGGCGGCGCGGGAGAGCGGTGCGGGCAGGTCCAGCAGGAAGCTGCGGGTCCCCTGCGGCCGCAGCCCGACCGCGCCGAACAGGGCGCTCCAGTCCTCGGTCTCGCGCTTGGCGCCCGGCAGGTCGCGGCGCATCCGCTCGAAGCGCTCGGCCGCCGCCGCGTCCATCCGGGCCTCCAGGCCGGGCCGGCCGATGCCGATGTCCCGAGGCAGCCGCCGGGTGGGCAGCCCGCCCTCCACGAGCGCGATCGTGCCGCCGGGCCGGAGCAGTCCGGCGAGCGCGGCCAGGGCGGCGCGCTGGTCCCCCATGTGGTGCAGCGAGTTGCCGGCCCAGATCAGGTCGGCCTGCCCCAACCGGTCGACGTCGCGCGGAAGCTCTGCCTCCAGAACCCGCAGGCGGTCGAGGACGCCGAGGCGCCGGGCGCGTTCCTGGGCGCGCTCCAGAAGCGGAGGCGTCGCGTCCACGGCGACGACCTCCGCGTCGGGGAAGACCTCCGCCAGCAGGCAGGAGACCACACCGGGACCGCTGCCGACGTCCAGCACCCGCCGGACGTTTGGCGCGGTGGGCAGGGCGGCGATCCAGCGGGCCGCCTCCTCGTACTGCGCGCGGCTCAGCTCCGCGCCCTGCTCCAGCAGGGGGGCCAGGACGTTCCAGTCGAGGTCGAATGCGCCCGCCCCGTGCCCGTGGTGGGCGTGGGGCTCGGCGTGGGCGGGTGCGGCGGCGTGCGCCTCGTGGTGGCCGTGACCGGCGTGGCTGCTCATGCGCCCACCTTCTCCGAGGGCCGGCCGGACGGCCAGTTTCTTCGCCGGTCCGGCAAAGCGCGGTGGTCTCGCGGCAAAACGAGGACCCGCCCCGGAGGACGCCGCGCCTCCGCCCGCGGGAGCGCCGGGGGCCGCGCCCGGCGCGGCGAAAGCGGAGTCCGGGCCCCCGCCGTCCGTCGCGGCGGGGTACGGACCGAGGACACCGACTGAACGGTAGGCGCGGCACGCGTATTGCAGGTCAGCTTCTGGGCCCCATAACTTGCCCTTATGGACCTGGAGTTACGCCACCTACGAACCGTACGGGCCATAGCCGACACGGGCAGCCTCACCAAGGCCGCCGCCGCGCTGGGGCTGGCCCAGCCTGCCCTCAGCGCCCAACTGCGACGGATCGAGAAGGCGTTGGGCGGCGCCCTCTTCGAGCGCGACCACACCGGAGCCCGCGCCACCCCGCTGGGCGAGCTGGTGCTGGCACGGGCTCGGGTGGTGCTGCCCGCGGTGAGCGAACTCCAGGCGGAGGCCGTACGGTTCGCCAACGCCACCGGGTCGCTGGACCGGTTCCGGCTGGGCGGCACGCACGGTCCGCTGCTCGGGGGGCTGGTGGACCGGATGGCGACCGCGCACCCGTCGGTGCCGGTGTCCACGTACACCTCGTGGTCGGTGGTCGAGATCGCCTCGCTGGTGATCGACGGGCGGCTGGACTTCGCGCTCATCGGGACGTGCGGGGAGAGTCCGCCGCCACTGGCCGACCGGCTGGTGTGGGAGGTCGTCGGGGTGGACCCGGTCTTCGTCATGCTCCCGGAGGACCACGCGCTCGCCGGTGAACCGGAGTTGGACCTGGCCGCGTTGGCGGACGAGTGCTGGGCGGACGTGCCGGGCGACGGCTGTTTCGCGGACTGCTTCGCCACCGCCTGCGCGCGGGCCGGCTTCACCCCGGTGTCGGTGTACGAGACGGACACCTCCTCCGTCGTCCACCTGGTGCAGGTCGGCCGGGCGATCGGGTTGTGCCGGGCGACGTTCCCGCCGGCCCCCGGCCTGGTGACGCGGCCGTTGGCGGGCGCGCCGCTCACCTGGCGCCATCTGGTGGGCTGGCACCCGCACTCCTCCGCCTCGGACTCCGCCTCGGCGGCGGTGGCGGAGGCGACCCGCGCGGCGTACGCGGAGGCCGTGTCCCGCAGCCCGGAGTACGCCCGGTGGCTCGCGGCCCACCCCCGGTTCGGGACGGTGGCCTGACGTCCGGGTCGCGGCCGGACCGTCAGGCGGCGCCGTGGGAGGGCGCGGCGGCCTCCACCCGCGCGGCGAGCGCGAGATCCTTCCCGGTGACCGCGCCGCCCGCGTCGTGCGTGTGGACGGCGAGGGCCACCGTGTCGTAGCCGAGCGTCAGTTCGGAGTGGTGGTTCACCTCCTCCTGGATCCGGGCGATGTGCAGGGTCAGCGCGGCGGCGGCGAAGTGGGAGGGCAGCCGGTAGGTCCGGGTCAGCCGGCCTCCTTCCAGCGCCCAGCCGGGCAGCTCCTCCAGTCGGCGGTCGATCTCGGACGGCGACAGCGGCTCGGCGGTCATGGAACGGCTCCCGTGGGTCTCGGCGGTCCGGTGCGCCGGTGACGTTACGGCCTCCGCCCCGCCGCCGTCCCGTCGACACGGGCGCGCGGCCGCCGTCCGGCGCCCGGCGGGGCGGCGGCCGCGCGGGCAGAGCGGGTCAGACGCGGGCCCCGTTGTCGAGCGGGTCGCGGCGGGGGGTCCGGGAGCGCCGCCGCGTGCCGCCCGGTACGGGCGGCGGGGTCTTGGCCCGCCGCTCCAGGACGAGGGCTCCGGGCACGGCGGTGAACACCGAGGACCAGGTGCCGACGCAGACGCCGATGAGCAGGGCGAGCGCGAAGTCGGCGAGCGACGCGCCGCCCAGCACGGCGAGGGCGGCCAGGATGAACAGGGCCCCCATCCCGGTGTTCACCGTGCGGGGCATGGTCTGGAGGACGGCCCTGCGGGCGATGGTGGCCGGCGGCGTCCGCCGGTTCGCCGCCCACAGCTCCCGTACCCGGTCGAAGACGACCACGGAGTCGTTGACCGAGTAGCCGATGACGGTGAGCAGGGCGGCCAGGAAGACGCCGTCCACCGGCCGCCCCAGCCACGCGAACGCGCCCACCACGACGACCACGTCGTGCACCATCGCCGCGACCGAGGCCACGGCGAACGTCCAGCGGAACCGCACCGCCAGATAGGCGAGCTGGACGACGACCGCGACCGCCAGGGCGATCAGCGCGTTGCGCCGCAGCTCGTCCCCGAGGCTGGGGCCGATCAGTTCGTCCCGCACCTTGGTGGTCTCACCGCCCTCCGCGGCGAGCGCGGTCCGCAGGGCGTGCTCCCCGTCGTTGTCGAGCTTCCCGGTGCGTACGGAGAGGTCGCCGTCGCCCGCGGTGGTGACCTCGGCGTCGCCGAAGCCCGCGGCGGCCAGCGTGTCGCGGGCCTTCTCGACGTCGACGGGGCGGCTGGTGGAGTACTCCACGAGGCGGCCCCCGGTGAACTCGACGCCGAGGTCGACCCCGCGCACGACGATCCCCGCCGCCGCGACGGCGACCACGGCCGCCGAGACGGCCAGCCAGCGGACCGGCCTGTCGAAGAGCCGCGGGTCCCGGCGGGTCAGCCACGTCCGTACGGCGCCGGGGCGCGCGAGGCCGTTGACGCCCCGGTAGTCCGCGACGAAGCGGGACTCGGCGGCGATGTCGGTGAGCGCGCGGGCGACGACCAGCGCGGAGAACATGGAGGCGACGACACCGATGGCGAGGGTGACCCCGAACCCCTTGACCGGCCCCGAGCCCAGGAAGAAGAGCAGTCCGGCCGCGATCAGCGTGGTGGCGTTGGAGTCCGCGACCGCGCTCCACGCCTTCCGGTACCCGGTGGTCAGCGCGGAGCGCAGGGACCGCTTGGGGTGCTCCGCGCACTCCTCCCTGGCCCGCTCGAAGACCAGGACGTTGGCGTCGACCGCCATCCCGATCGCGAGGACGAAGCCGGCGAGGCCGGGCAGGGTGAGGGTGACGCCGAGGGCGACGAGCGCCGCGTAGGAGATCACCCCGTACGCGCCCAGCGCGATGGCGGCCAGTGCGCCGAAGAACCGGTAGACGGCGATGACGAACAGGGCGGTGGCGGCCGCTCCGATGAGGGCGGCCTGCGCACTCGCCTCGATGGCGGCCGCGCCGAGCGTCGGGCCGACCGTCCGCTGCTCGACGATGTCGACGGGCACGGGCAGCGCGCCGCCCTTGATGAGGACCGCCAGGTCGCGGGCCTCCTGGGCGCTGAACGAGCCGGTGATCTGCGTGGCCCCGGACGGCAGCCCCGCCCGGCAGCCGACCGAGGGGTCCACCTGCGGGGAGGAGATGATCTTCCCGTCCAGGACGATGGCGACCCTCCGCCGGTCGTCCTGGACGGGTTGGCAGGCGGCCTCGCCGGTCAGCCGGGTCCACTCCCGCCCGGCGTCCTCGCGGAAGTCGAGGGACACGCTCCAGCCCGCGCCGCCCTGGGTGTCGAAGGCGGCGGTGGCGTCCTCGACGCCCGCGCCGGAGAGGCGGGCGGGGCCGAGGGCGAGGGAGCGGCCCTGCTCGTCGGGGAGCGTCGGTCCGTCGGGGGTCGGGCGGGCTCCGGCGTCCTTCTCGGCGTCCGCGCCGGTCGCGGCCGGGTCCGCCGGGCCCTCGACGGCGTGGAAGCTGAGCTGGGCCGTCCGGCCGATGACCTCGCCGGCCTGGCGCGGGTCCTGGACGTCGGGCAGTTCGACGATGATCCGGTCCTCGCCGGAACGGGTCAGGGTCGGTTCGGAGACGCCCAGCGAGTCGATGCGCTGGCGCAGCACCTCCATGGTGCGGTCGGTGGTCTCCCGGTCCGCCTCGACGGTGGCGGTGTCCTCGGCCTGGAGCACCATGCGGGTGCCGCCCCGCAGGTCGAGGCCGAGTCTGGGTGACATGGTCAGGGTGATGACGACGGAGGCGAGCAGGACGGCGGCAGCCAGAACCGCTCGCACCACGGTGGCGCGGGTCATGGGAATCCTCGGGTGGGGCGTCGGGCGCCCCGCGGGCTCGGTGAGCCTCAGCGAGGACGCGACGCCGGATCGGCAGAGCGGGGGCGGTGCCCGGTCGCGGGACCGGCGGCCCTGCCCGGAGGCCCCCGTACGCCGGGGAGCGCGCCGCGGCGGCCGCGGGGCGCGCCGACGGAGTCCGCGGTGTCCCGGCGCACGCCGCCGCGGGGCGCGGTCGGCCCCGGCGGGCGGGGCGGCAGCGCGTCGTGCGGGGGCGGGGGCGCGTGGCTGGACAGGTGGGGGCGGCCGGCGCCCGCCCGCGGCGCCTGCGCCGGATCGGCCGCGGCGCGGGGGTCCTCGTGCGCGGCCTCGGCGACCGCGAGGAGCCCGGTCCCGTGGACCCGGTGGGTCCGCGCGCCGGGTGCGGAGCGGTCCGCCACGGCTCGGGGCGAGGGGGCGGCTCGTACGTCGCGGCGGTCGGCCGCGGCCGCGTACGGGGCCGCGGCGGGCGTCGCCGTCTCGGGGGCGGAGGCGGCGAGGGCCGCGGGCGGGAGGCCGGGGACGGCGAGCGCGGTGGACGCGCCGACGAGCGCGGCGAGCACGGCCAGGAGCAGCGCGGCCGGCAGGCAGCGGGTCCGGGCCGCTCCGGGCCGCCGTGCCGGGAGCACGGCCCTCCGGCGCGGCGGCCGGCTCGCGGTCACCCCGCCCGGCCGGAACGGCCGGGCGACGGCGACGGCGCCCGGTCGCGGAGCACGGCGCTGAGGATGCGTCCGGCGCCGCGCACGACGGCGGTGGACGGGTCGTCGGCCGCCCGGACGCGCGTGCCGAGGCAGTGGGCGAGGCGGCCGGTGACGTCGGGGCGCAGCGCTCCGCCGCCCGTGAGCACGGGGCCCCTGCGCAGGGCGCCGCGGACCGCACCGTGCCGGTCCTGCCGCCACATGGACGTGATCATGTCGAGCACCGTACCCACGAGGGCGGCGGGCAGCGCCGCCGGGTCGAGGTCGGCTAGCCCGCTCTCGGCCTGCCGGGCGTCGGCGACGCGGCCGTCCACCAGCAGGGCGACCTCGGTCAGTTCGGCCCCCATGTCCACGACGAGGAGCGGCCCCGCCCCGCTCGGCCCGGCGCACGCGGCGGCGGCGCGGGCACTGCTGAGGACCAGGACGTGCGTCGTGCCGAGTCCGGTGAGCAGGGCCCGTGCGGCGGCGCGGTGCTCGGCGCCCGCGAGGACGGGGTGGCTGAGGACGATCACGCTGTCGCCGCGGTCCGGTCCCAGGGCGGCGTCGGCGATCCGGCCGAGCATCCGCCCGCACGACTCGGGGTCGACGATGCGCCCGCGCCGGACCGGTCGCTCCGCGTCCGGGTACGGGCGGGGGCCGTGGTCGGGGGCCGGGTCGAGGACCAGCCCGTGTCCGGGCGCCCAGGCGCGGGTGCGGGAGCTGCCGAGGTCCAGGGCCAGGCCCCTGGCGGCCGGGAACCCTCCGGCGCGCCCCCGGCGCCCGCCGTGCGGACGGAGCGCTCCGGGCCCGTGCTCCGCACCGGACGCCCCGGCGCCGCTTCCGTCACGAAGCGGGCCGGGGCCCTCTCCCCGTGGACCGGGGCCCGGACGCGGGGGGCCCGACTCCGCGCGCAGTGGCCCTCGCCACGCGCCGCGCGGACCGAACGCGTCCGACACCACCGGCCGTTGAGCACCGGGCGGGCCGAAGCCGCCCGGAATCCCGGTGAACCGCCCGTCCGACCGGTCGGGGCCGCCCGGCGCCGACGGGGGGACGGCGCGCCCCCGTCGCTGTCCGTCGTGCACAGAGCGCATCGTTCTCCACCCCCGGCCGGTCGTCCCAGCCGCCCGCGAACCCGTCGCGGCCCGCGGATAGCGAGGCACGACCAAGCCCTCACTATGCAATAACGGGTGAGGGAACGCCACTTCCTCACCGATTCGCAGGCACACTCCCTTCACATGTGCGGGCGGCGGCCCCGGCGGGCCGCACGCGCCGGCTCAGCCGTCCTCCCCCGCCGTCAGGAGACCGCCGACCAGCTCCGCGAACTCCTCGGGCGACACGATCCGGACGCCCAGCTCCTGCGCCTTCGTCCGCTTCGCACCGGCCTTCTCACCCGCGACGAGCAGGCTCGTGCGCCGCGAGACGCCGGAGGAGGCCCTGCCGCCCGCCCGCTCGACCAGCTCGTTCATCTCGTTGCGCGACAGCTTCTCCAGGACTCCGGTCATCGCCCCCGTCACCACCACGGCCATCCCCGCCAGGGGCAGCGCGCCCGACCCAACGGCCTCCCCGGACCCAGGGGCGGGACCGGCCGCCGCCTCCTCCGCGCCCGGCTCCGGGGGCGGGGTGGCGCCCGGCTCCGTCATCCGCACCCCGGCCCGGACGAGCTTGTCGATCAGCGGGGTCAGCTCCGCCAGCTCGGCGACCACCGCGGCGGCCTTCTCCCTGCCGATGCCGTCGACCCGCTGGAGCGACTCCGCGTCGGCGGCGACGATGCGGTCCATCGACGCGAAGTACCGGGCGATCCGGCGGGACATGGAGCGCCCCGTGCCCCGTACGCCCAGCGCGCAGAACACGCGGGACAGCGGGCGGGTGCGGGCGGCCGCGATGGCGGCGAGGAGGTTGTCGGTCGAGGTCTCGCCCATCCGGTCGAGGGCGAGCAGGTCTTCGCGCTCCAGGGTGAACAGGTCCGCGAAGTCCGTGACGAGTCCGGCGTCGACGAGTTGGACGACCCGCGTCGCGCCCAGGCCCTCGATGTCGAGCTGGTCGCGGCCCGCCGCGTACGAGACGGAGGCGACCAGGTGGCAGTCGCGGCCCCGGACGCAGCGCCAGCGCTGCTCGCCGGTGTCGATCGCGGAACCGCACTGGGGGCAGCTCTCGGGGAACGCGATCGGCTGCTCCTCGCCGGTGCGCAGATGCGCGACGGGCGCCTCGACGCGCGGGATGACGTCCCCGGCCTTGTGGACCATGACCCGGTCGCCCAGGCGCAGGTCGCGGCGGGTGATGTCGGCGGGGTTGTGCAGGGTGGCGTAGCCGACGGTGGACCCGTCGATCTCGACGGGCTCCAGGACGGCGCGGGGCGCGATGACGCCGGTGCGCCCGACGTTCCACTCGACCGCCAGCAGACGGGTGATCTTCTCCACGGCGGGGAGCTTGTACGCGACGGCCCAGCGGGGCGCGCGGCTGCCGGAGCCGGCCGCGCGCTGGTCGGCCGCCAGGTCGGCCTTGATCACGATGCCGTCGATCCCGAACGGCAGGGAGGCGCGCAGAGCGCCTATCTCCTCCACTCTCCGCTGCGCCTCCTCGACCGCGGCGGCCCGCAGCGGCGCGACGGCGGTGTCCGCGGCGGTGTGCACGCCGAGCCCGGCGACGCGGGCCAGCACCTCGCTGTGCGGCAGGTCGGCGAGCGCCTGGGCCGACTCGTCGGAGTCGGGCAGCGGCAGGGCCCCGTAGGCGAAGAACGTGGTCTCCACGCGGTACGCCCGGTCCTTGGCGCGCAGGGCGCCCGCCGCCCCGTTGCGCGGGTTGGCGAAGGGCGCGCCGCCGTGCTCCGCGCGGATCGCGTTGGCCCGCTCGAACTGCTCGTCCGTCATGAGGATCTCGCCGCGCACCTCGACGGTGACCGGTGCGGCCAGTCGCATGGGCAGTCCGGCCACCGCGCCCGCCGCGTGCGACACGTCCTCGCCTGCGGCGCCGTCGCCGCGCGTGATCAGCCGCTCGAACACCCCCTGCCGGTAGCGCGCGGCGACCGCGAGGCCGTCGAGCTTCGGCTCCACGCTCCACGCGGCGACCGGTCTGCCGATCCGGCGCTCCAGCGACGCGGTCCAGGCGGTGAACTGCTCGGCGGAGAACACGTTGTCCAGCGACAGCATGGGCGCCGTGTGCGGCACGTCGCCGAGGGCGGCGCCGCCGGCGACCTTGCCCGTCGGCGAGGCGGCGAGCCTCTGGCCGGGGTGCTCGGCCTCGTACGCGGCGATTCCGCGCGCGAGCCGGTCGTAGGCGTCGTCGTCCAACGCGCTCTCGCCCGTGGCGTAGTACGCGGCGGCGGCTTGGGACGCCTGTTCGACCGCGGCGGCGTAGGCGGCGGCGTCGGCGAGCACAGCGGCTGAGTTCGTCATGGCCGCCATCCTGCCGCCCACCACTGACAACGCCCCCGGCCGCGCCCGCCGTCAGGCTGCCGTCCCCGGCGGCCGGGTGCCCTCGCGCGCGGGCTCGTCCGCCCGGTCGGCCCCGGCCCCGACGGCGTCCTCGTCCCGCAGCGGCACCTGGGGGCCGGATGCCTCGCGCAGCCAGCGGGCCAGCACCCGGTGCACCGCCTCCGCCCCCACGAGTCCGCCGTCCGGCCCGGCGGGGAGGCCCTCGGCCGCCACGACGGCGAGGGGGTCGGTCAGCTCGCGCGGCCAGAGCAGGAAGGCGCGGGACTGCTCGCCGCCCAGCCCGCCGTGCGAGCCGATCTGCTCCTCGAAGGCGTGCACCGCTCCGGTGGCCGGGTCGTACATCGAGTTGACCATGACGTCGGCGACGTGCGGGAAGGTGTCCGTACGCCGTACGGCGGCCGCCGCGCCGGCGCCGAAGTGCGCCAGCGGGCCCTCGCCGTCCCGCAGTTCGGCCACCGGGACCTCGGCACCGCCCGGCCCGAGGAGGAGCGAGCCGTGCTCCTCGCTGCGCACCAGCAGGAAGCCGATCCCCGGATGGTTGGCGAGGGTGCCGAGCAGCGCGGGGTGGCGGCGGTCGATCTGCTCGCGGGAGGCGCGGCCCTCGATGTCGGGGAAGGAGAGCAGCCCCAGGTTGCCGGAGGCCAGCACGACGGGGTCGGAGAGCTTGGCGGGGTGCTCGGCCTCCTGCCCCTCGACGGGGCGGTGCAGCGCGATGCGGACCGCGTCGCGCGCCTCGGAGGCGCTGCCGGTGCGCTGGGCGCGGCGCGGCACGGGCAGTCCGCAGCCCGCCCGGACGAGGTCCTTGAGGGTCAGCCCGTACGTCCCGGCGAAGGTCTCTCCGGGGCTCTGCCCGTGGTCGGAGAGGAGCACGATCCGGTAGCGGCGCGGGGTGTGGTCGGCGACCCGCGCGATCAGGGCGAGGGAGCGGTCGAGGCGTTCCAGGACCTTCTCCGCGTCCCGGCTGCGGGGTCCGGAGTGGTGGGCGACCTCGTCGTAGGCGACGAGGTCGGCGTAGACGGCGGTGCGTCCGGCGAACATGTCGCCGAGGACCGCGGAGACGACCACGTCGCGCTCCACGACGGTGGCGAAGGCCCGGATGAAGGGGTAGAGCCCGCCGCGCTTGACCCGCGGGGCGGCCTTCCGGGCGCGGGCGCGGGTCGACTGGACGATCTCGCGGACGACCTCGGCGACGAAGGAGAGGGCGGTGCGGGTGGCGTTGGCGGGGTCGGAGAAGTAGGCGAAGTACCCGGCGCGGGAGCGGCGGCCCTTGCCGCGCCGGGCGGCCATGGACAGGACCAGGGCGAGCTGTCCGGCGCCGCCGCTGAAGAGGTTGCCCCGGCTCGCGCCGTCGACGGTGAGCAGTCCGCCGTCGCGGGTGCGGTGGATGGCGCGGCGCTGCATCTCCAGGGCGCTGGCGGGCCGGCTGGAGACCATGACCGTGCGGGTCTCCTTCTCGTACCACCGGAACGCGGGCACGTCGTGGTTGGTGCCGTGCAGGATGGCGAGCTGGCTGGCGCCGGTCTGGCTGGACCAGTCGGTGCGCCAGGGGGTGAGCCGGTGGCCGCCGGGGTCGGCGAGCCATCGGGCGACGGTCGGCATGAGCCCGTCGGCGGCGGCCCGCGCCAGGACGTCGTGGCCGACGCCGTCGAGCTGGAGGAAGACGGTGCCGGGCGGGCCGTCGCGGCCGGGGTCCGGGGAGCGGTCGCGTCGGCGGCGGCGGTCGGCGAGCCGGGAGAGCCGGCGGCGGTAGGCCTCGTCGTCGCGGACGGCGAGGGCGGTGGAGGTGGCGGAGGCGACGGCGGACATGACGGCGGCGACGACGACCGCCGTCTCCGGGTCGGCGGCCCCGCGCCCGTCCGGGATCAGGCGCAGGGCTATCAGCAGCAGCGAGCCGTTGAGGAAGAAGACCAGGGCGCCCAGGACGAGCGCGGGCACGACGAGCAGGGCGCGGACGAGGACGGGCCACACCAGGGCGGAGAGCAGGCCGAAGGCGCCCGCGCCCCAGGCGGCGGTGAACGCGGTCCTGGTGATGGTGTCGCCGTCGTCGGACTCGAGCTGGAAGTCGGGCAGGAGGCCGGCGAGGGCGAGCATGGTGAGGGTGGAGACCGCCCAGACCGCGATCACCCGCATCAGGGCGCCGCCCGCCGTACGCCACTTCGCGTCACCCACGCCGGCCCACCTCACGCCCTCTCCGCCCGGACCCGGTTGCCGGGGCCCGCCTCCAGCCTTTCACAGCGCCGGGCCCGGTCGGCGGGGACCGCCGGGGCAGCCCGTACGCTCGATACGGCGGCGCTCCCGCGCAGGGCGGGGCGGGACCGCTCCGGGGCACGGCGCCGCGGGGCGCACGAGGAGGCGGACGTGCCGGTGGAGGTCACCTGGTGGGGTCATGCCACCTGCACGATCGAGGATTCGGGGGTGCGGTTGCTCACCGACCCCCTGTTCGCACGGCGCCTGGCGCACCTGCGCCGCCGCCGGGGCGCGGTGCCGCCGCCGGCGGCCGCGGTGGCCGAGGCGGTGCTGGTCTCCCATCTGCACGCCGACCATCTGCACCTGCCGTCGCTGGCCCGGCTGTCCCCCGGCAGCCGGTTGGTGGTGCCGCGCGGCGCGGGGGCGGCCGTGCCGGGGCTGCGGGCGCTGGCCCGCGGGCGGCGGCTGGACGTCACGGAGGTGCGGGCGGGCGAGACGGTCCGCGTCGGCGCGGTGCGGGTGCGGGCGGTCCCGGCGCTGCACGACGGGCGTCGGCTGCCGGTCGGCCCGCACCGGACGCCCGCGCTCGGCTACGTGGTCGAGGGCGAGGCCCGGACGTACTTCGCCGGGGACACCGGCCTCTTCGACGGCATGGCGGACGCGGTGGGCCCGGTGGACGTGGCGCTGCTGCCGGTCGGCGGCTGGGGCCCCTTCCTGGGCCAGGGCCATCTGGACCCGGCGCGCGCCGCCGAGGCGCTGGCCGAGCTGGGGCCGCGGTCGGCGGTGCCGGTGCACTACGGCACGTACTGGCCGATCGGGCTGGACGGGGTGCGCCCGCACGAGTTCCACGCGCCGGGCGAGGATTTCGTACGCCATGCCGCCCGGCGCGCGCCGGAGGTGGCGGTGCACCCCCTGCGCCACGGCGAGCGGGTCCGGCCGGAGGCGGGCCGGTGATCGGCGCCCTCCAGACGGCGGTGGCGGAGCTGCCCGCCGAGTCGACGCAGCAGGCGGTCGGCTATCCGACGCTGTTCACCCTGGTGGCGCTCGGGTCCCTGGTGCCGGTGGTGCCGACGGGGGCGCTGGTGAGTTCGGCGGCGGTGGTGGCGTTCCACCAGACGTCGGCGTTCGCGCTGCTGTTCGTGTTCGCGGTGTCCGCCGGCGCCGCGTTCCTCGGGGACGTCTGCCTGTACGGGCTGGGGCAGCGCGGGGTGCGGTCGAGAAGCGGGTCGCGGTGGCTGGCGGCGATCACCCGCCGGGCCGCGCCGGACCGGTTGGCCGCGGCGCGGGCGCGGCTGGACGAGCACGGCGGGATGGTGCTGGTGCTGTCCCGGCTGGTGCCGGCCGGGCGGATTCCGGTGATGCTGGCCTGCCTGCTGGGCGGGATGCCGCTGCGGCGGTTCGCGCGGGGCGACGCGCCTGCGTGCCTGGCGTGGGCGGCGACGTACCAGTTGATCGGCGTCCTGGGCGGTTCGCTCTTCCCCGAGCCGTGGCAGGGGGTGGTCGCGGCGCTCGTCCTGGCGCTGCTGGTGAGCGGGGTTCCGGCGCTCCGGCGCAGGTTGCGCTCGCGGCCCGGCCGCGGGACGGGCGAGGCCGCCGGGTGAGCGGCGGGGCGGGCCCCGCCCGCCGGGCGGTCACGGGGCGGCCGCCAGGGCGCGGGAGGCGCCGACGGGAAGGTCCCAGAGCCGGTCGCGGGGGTGTCCGGCCCGCTGCCAGGCGGTGCGGAGCCGGGTGAGCGGTTCGAGGACCGGTTCGGCGGAGAGCAGGAACGTCCCCCAGTGCATCGGCGCCATCGCGTGCGCGCCGAGGTCCTCGTACACCTGGATGGCCTCCTCCGGGTCGGTGTGCACGTCGGCGAGCCACCAGCGGGGCGCGTAGGCCCCGATCGGCAGGAGGGCCAGGTCCAGCCGGGGGTGGCGGCGGCCGATCTCGGCGAACCAGTGGCCGTATCCGGTGTCCCCGGCGAAGTAGATCCGGCGCCCCGCGCCCCGCCGCTCGCCCAGCACCCAGCCGCCCCACAGCGTGCGGCAGGTGTCGGTGAGGGTGCGCTTGGACCAGTGGTGGGCGGGGACGAAGTCGAAGCGGACGCCGCGCAGTTCGGCCCCCTCCCACCAGTCGAGCTCGGTGACGTGGCGGAAGCGGCGGCGCCGGCACCAGGGGCCGAGCCCGGCCGGGACGAAGAGCGGGGTGTCGCGCGGGAGCCTGCGCAGGGTGGGCGCGTCGAGGTGGTCGTAGTGGTTGTGGCTGATCACGACGGCGTCGACCGCCGGCAGGGCGCTCCAGGGGACGCCGACGGGGGTGATCCTGGCCGGGGTGCCGAGGATGCGCCGGGACCAGACGGGGTCGGTCAGGACCGTCAGTCCGCCGATCCGGACGATCCAGCTCGCGTGGCCCGCCCAGGTGACGGCGGTGCCCGCGGTGGGCAGGGGCGCGGGGGCGAACGGGATGCGGTGGACGGAGCGCAGTCCTTCGGCGGTGGGCCGGTGGGCGCGCTCCCGAGCCAGCCGGGTCATGCCCCGGATGCCGGGGAGGGGCGCGGTCAGGCGGTCGGCGAAGCCGCGGGGCCAGGAGCGGGTCTCGCCGAGGGGGCGCGGGGCGGGGCGGTCCCCGGCGGGGGCGTCGTCGCCGGGGCGGGCGTGCTCGGTCCGGTCCGTCATCGGTGTGCTCCTGTCCGGGCGGGGCGTCGCGGTCCGCCGAAGCCCTGACGCGGGGCCGGTCAGCGCAGGGCGCCGAGGGCTGTTGCGAACATGCTCAGCGCCCGCGCCACGTGCGGCAATTCCAGGGGCGCCGCGGAGGTGAGGGTGTGCGCCCGCTGCCGCGGGGTGGCCCCCAGGAGCGCCGAGGTGCCCAGCCGGGCCCGCAGGGCGTCCAGCTCGTCGCCGAAGCGGTGGCCGCCGGGGGTCGGCGTGCCGAGCCGTTCGGTGAGGTGGTCCTCCAGCTCCATGGAGTCGGTGACTCCCTGGGCGGCCAGCCCGGAGCGCAGCGGGCCGAGGTCGGCGTAGAGGTGGCGGCCCGCCTGCGGGGGGCGGGCGAGCGCTCCGGCGGCCAGGACCGCGCGGTGGGCGGCGGCGGCGACCTCGGCGTGGACCGCCGCGGCCTGCCGCATCCGCTCCCGTACGGCCTCGGGCTCCCCCAGGGCGTGGGCGGCCGCGCGGGCGAGCGGGCCGGGGACGAGGGCGCCGAGCGCGGCGAGGGCGTCCAGGGTGCGGGCGCGGTACGCGGCGGCCGGGGCGGTGTCCGGGAAGCGGGCGACGGCGACCGGCCAGGCGGCGGGGGTGAGGGCCCCCGACAGGTCGGTGACCACGGTGACGTCGTCGGGGCACATCTCGGCGGGGCTGAGCAGGACGGTCTCGCGGGGCCGGTGCACGGTGTCGCGCCAGGTCTCGTCGCTGATGACGTGCAGCCCCTCGCCGACGGCGGCCTCGCAGGCCTCGCGGACCAGCTCGGGCGGGGCGACGGTGGCGGTGGGGTCGTCGGCGACGGACAGCAGGAGCAGTCCGGGGCGGCCGCCCTCGGCGCGGACCCGGCGGACGGTCTCCAGCAGGGCGTACGGGTCGGGGACGCCGCCGCACTCGGCGGGGGTGGGCACCGGGTAGGCGGGCCGCCCGAGCAGCCGGGCCTGCGGCGGCCAGCCCGCCGGGCAGGGGCGCGGCATGAGGACGTCGCCGCCGTGCGCGGCGATCAGGGCCAGCAGCAGGGGGCGGGCGCCGGGGGCGGCGGCGACGGCGTTCGCCGTGCCGTGCAGCCCGCGCCGGTCCCAGTAGCCGCGGGCGGCCTCGCGCAGGGCGTCGCCCCCGCCGGGCGGCTCGGGCCGGGTGCGCGGGGCGGCGGCGGCGAGCGCGGCGGCCAGCTCGGGGAGGACGGGCAGGCCGGGGTCGGGGGCGAGCGGCCCGTAGCGGACGGGCCCGTGGTCCTCGTTCGGGGGCCGGCGGTCCCGGTGCGCGGGGCCCGGTCCGCTCCCGTCCCGCCCGGCGTCCCGCGCGCCGGTCTCCTCGGTGCCGCGCATCCGATCTCCTCCGCCGCTCGACGTCCCGTGTGCCGGGCGCGCCGCCCCGGCGGGCGGGGCCGCGGCCTCTGGGCCCCTTTATACGGAGGTTCCGGGCGGACCGCCCGTCCGATCCGCGCGGCGGGGGCGCTCGGGCGCGGGCCTTTTCACCGGTCGGCGCCGGCGGGTGGCGGGGATCTCAGCGCGCCTGCTGGTTCGGCGCGTCCCCACCGGGTATTCGCTGAGCCATGTCGTCACCGAGCACCTCCCCCGCCGCCCCCGCCGCCGCCCGGTTGCGGGGCTGGTTGCAGGGCCGGGATCTGGCCGTCTTCCGAAGCGTCGCGGACCGGCACTGGCCGGGCGCCGACCCCCTGCTGCCCCGGCTCAGCCGGAGCGCCGACCGAGGGCTGCTCTGGTTCGGGGCGGCGGCCGGGATCGCGGCGGCGGGGGGCAGTGCGCGCTCCCGCCGGGCGGCGCTGCGCGGGGTCGCCTCCCTCGCGGTGGCGTCGGTGGCGATCAACACCGTCGGCAAGGGGGCGGTGCGCCGCCGGCGGCCGATACTGGACCTGGTGCCGTCGATGCGGCAGCTCAAGCGGCAGCCGGTCACCACCTCGTTCCCCTCCGGCCACGCCGCGTCCGCCGCCGCCTTCGCCACCGGGGTGGCGCTGGAGTCCAAGGGGTGGGGGGCGGTGGTGGCCCCGGTCGCGGCGGCCGTGGCGGCCTCCCGCGTCTACACGGGCGTCCACTACCCGAGCGACGTCCTGGCCGGGGCGGCGCTCGGCGTGGGGGCCGCGTTCGCGCTGCGCGGGCTCGTCCCGACGCGGGGCCAGCTCCCCGCCCCCGGCCGCCCGCCCGGCGAGGCCCCGGCGCTGCCCGGCGGGAAGGACCTGGTGGTCGTGGTGAACCGGGGGTCCGGCACGGCCGCGGCCACGGCGGCGCTGGTACGCCAGGCGCTGCCGCTGGCGGAGGTGATGGAGGTCGCGCCGGAGGACCTGTCGACCGCCCTGGAGGCGGCGGCGGGCCGGGGCCGGGCCCTGGGGGTCTGCGGCGGCGACGGCACGGTGAACCTGGCGGCGTCGGTGGCGGCGACGCACGGGATGCCGCTGGCGGTCTTCCCCGGCGGCACGTTCAACCACTTCGCCTACGACCTGGGCATCGAGACCGTCCAGGAGGCCGCCCTCGCCCTGACCGCGGGGGACGCGATCCGGGTGGACCTCGGCCGGTTCCGCCCCGGCCCGCGGGGCGAGGGCGGGGCGGACGGCTACTTCCTCAACGCCTTCTCCCTGGGCGTCTACCCGGACCTGGTGCGCGCGAGGGAGCACTGGTCGCCCCGGATCGGCGGCTGGCCGGCGGGGGTGCTCGCCGCGATCCACGTGCTGCGCGGGCAGCGGCCGCTGGAGGCCGAGATGCAGGGCAGCAGGAGGCGGTTGTGGCTGCTCTTCGTCGGCAACGGGCTCTTCCAGCGGATGGGCCCCGCTCCGGGGCGGCGCCACAACCTGGCGGACGGGCTGCTGGACGTGCGGGTGGTGCACGGCGGCCGGACCCCGGCGCTGCGGCTGCTCGGGGCGGCGATCGCGGGACCGCTGACCCGCTCCCCCGCCCATGCGGCGGTGCGGCGGCGCCGGGTGCGGATCGCCGGTCTGGCGCCGGGGACGCCGTACGCGTACGACGGTGAAGTGGCGTGCTCCGGCACGGAGTTGCTGATCGACAAGCTGCCGGAGGCGCTGACGGTGTACTGCCCGATGTCCCTCTGAACCTCCGACCCGCACGTCCGCATGGCAAGACGCGAGTATCACCATGCGGTATGGCGGCGTACGGTGGCCCTGCCGCCGCACCGGCGGCCCAGGCGCCCCAGGGGGAGAGGACGGCACCGCCATGCCGAAGGAGACCGCCGTGTACACGCACGGCCACCACGAGTCGGTCCTGCGCTCGCACCGCTGGCGGACCGCGGCCAACTCGGCCGCC
Organism: Streptomyces sp. NPDC041970; assembly: GCF_055588985.1. Lineage (NCBI taxonomy): Bacteria > Bacillati > Actinomycetota > Actinomycetes > Kitasatosporales > Streptomycetaceae > Streptomyces > Streptomyces sp. NPDC041970. The sequence continues at coordinate 42,065 of NZ_JBVJCD010000040.1, read as the reverse complement.
TACCTGCTCGGCGAACTCCGCCCCGGCATGGCCGTCCTCGACGTCGGCTGCGGCCCCGGAACCATCACCGCGGACCTGGCCGCCCTGGTCGCGCCCGGCCGGGTGACCGGCGTCGACACGGGGGCGGGCATCCTGGAGCAGGCGGCCGCGGTCGCCTGCGAACGCGGGCTGGCCAACGTCGCGTTCGCGGTGGCCGACGTCCACGCCCTGGACTTCCCCGACGACTCCTTCGACGTGGTCCACGCCCACCAGGTGCTCCAGCACGTGGGCGACCCGGTCCAGGCGCTGCGCGAGATGCGGCGCGTGTGCCGCCCCGGCGGCGTGGTCGCGGCGCGCGACAGCGACTACGCGGCGATGGCCTGGTATCCCGAAGCCGCCGGACTGAGCCGGTGGCTGGAGGTGTACGAGCGGGTGGCACGCGCCAACGGCGGTGAGCCCGACGCCGGTCGGCGGCTGCTCTCCTGGGCGCGGCGGGCCGGGTTCACCGACATCACCCCGACCGCGGCCGCCTGGTGCTTCGCCACACCGGAGAGCCGCGCCTGGTGGAGCGGGCTGTGGGCGGACCGGACGACGGAGTCGGTCTACGCCGAACTGGCGGTACGGGGCGGCCACGCGACCACCGGGCAGCTCACGGCCATCGCCGCGGCCTGGCGGTCCTGGGGCGACGAGGGCGACGGCTGGTTCACGGTCCCGCACGGCGAGGTGCTGTGCCGGGTGTGACCGCCCTCGCACCCCTCCGCGCAAGCGGCCGACCGGAATCGATCACGGCCCCGGCGGACGCTGACTACCCTCGTGGGCATGGAGATCCTGGGAACCACGCTGCGTATCTGCGTCGACGACCTGGAGGCCTCGGTGGCCTTCTACGAGGGGCTGACGGGCACGCCCGCCCTGCGGTTCGAGCGCGGAGGGGTGTCGGTCGCCGCCATCGGCTGCTTCCTGCTGATGAGCGGGCCCGCGTCCGAGTTGGAAGTGCTGCGCAAGGTGAGCGCGACCATCGCCGTCAAGGACGTCGACGAGGCGAACGCGGCCCTGGTCCGGGCGGGTGCGCGGATCGTCGCGGGCCCGGTGCCGACCCCGGCGGGACGCAATCTGATCGCGCTGCACCCGGACGGCTCGGTCTTCGAGTACGCGGACCGCAACACCGCCCCGTGACAGCGGGACAGGGGCGTAGCCGCCGGGGCGTCACCCGGCCGGGACGACCGGAAGCTCCAGCACGCCGGTCTCCTCGGGGGCGCTGACGACGGTGACGGGCTTGACGCCCCGGTTGCCGAAGTACGCGGTGTCGCTGGCGGCGACCACGAACTCCAGGCGGTGCCCCGCCGCGAACCGGTGGACGATGCCGGGCAGTTCGACGGTGAAGGTCCGGGTGACGTCGGGCACCCGGACCGGTGCGACGAGGCGGTTCACGAGCGTGCGCGCGCCGTCCGGCGCGACGTCGTAGACCTTGGCGAACAGGACCAGCTTGTCGGAGGCGTCGCCGCTGTGCTGGACCCGCTCCGCCTCCGGGGAGTGGACCTTCAAGGTGGCCCTCGGCGCGCCGACCACGTCGACGGGCCCGGCGAGCGGGGCGCTGCGCCAACCGAGGTGGGTGCCCTCGGTGTCGTACGGCTCGGCGTCGGGGCGGCCGGTCAGCAGGGCGAGGGGACTCTCGGAGTGGCTGGTGGGCAGCGGCCGGTTGACGTACCGGCGGCTGCCGCCGGCCACCTCGGAGCGGCGGTCGACGAGTCGGCCGTCACCGGAGAGGTACAGCGTCCGGGAGAGGGCGGGGAGGTCGGCGGCGGCGCCGTAGCCGTCGCGCCAGTGGCGGTAGTACGAGAAGGCGGGACCGGTGTCGGCGTCCGTACGCCCGTGGAGGTACCGGTCGAACCAGGCCAGCACCCGCCGTCCGACGTGGCTGGACTCCAGGTTGCCCCGGACCAGGTCGAGTTCGCCGGGGACCTGGCCGCCGCTGTGCCCCCAGGCCTGCCAGATCATCTTCGCCTCGACGCCCCGCGCCCTGAGCGTGCGGTAGGTGGCGGTGGCCTCGTTCAGGGTGAACAGGGTGTCGGCCTGCCCCTGGACGACGAGGGTGGGGGCCTCGACCCGGTCGAGGTAGGAGACGGGCGAGACGCCGCGCGTGTAGGCGAGCATCGCCCGCGTCGCGTCGGCGGGGAAGCGGCCGGAGTTGAGCAGCCGGACCGTCTCGCAGGCGGGGGCGGCGAAGTGCAGGCAGTCCGGGCGGTTGAGCCGGGAGGGGTCCGATCCGGGGTTGAGGAGCGGCTGCCCCTCGCCGATCAGGTAGAAGGCGTTGGTCCACTGCCACTTGAAGACGCCGGGGGTGTCGGAGGTGACGCCGGTGCGCGCCCCGGTGCTGTTGGGTGCCAGGGCGTGGGCGAGGTCGTTCCAGGTGACCAGCGGGACGAGGGCGTCCAGGCGCGGATCGACGGAAGCGGTGGCCAGTTGGACCGCGCCGCCGTAGGAGCCGCCGATCATGCCGACGCGGGGGTCGCCGGGGGCGTCCAGGGTGACGCAGTCGGCCCTGGTCCCGTCGTCGGCCGCGGCGCGGCCCCCCAGGAAGTCCAGGAGCCGCCCGGCCGCCGCGCCGTCCACGGCGGGGTCGTCCATGGTGATCAGGCAGCCGGACGCGCCGAAGCCGAGCCCCGAGTAGACCAGTGCGACGTATCCGCGGGCGGCGAAGGCCCTGCCGATGGCGTCGGTCGTGCCGTCGGACTTGCTGCCGCCGAAGCCGTTGGTGGTGAGGACGGCGGGGGCGGGGCTGTCCGCGTCGGCCCCGGCGGGCCGGTAGAGGTCGGCGTCGACCGCGCAGGAGCGGCCGCCCGCCTCGACGGTGAACGTCAGCGGGGTGACGGTGTACGGGTCGGCCGCGGCGCGGGCCGGTGCGGCGAGCACGAGGGGGGCGGCGAGGGCCGCTCCGGCGACCGCGACGAGCGGGCTGCGCCATCGGGAGACAGCACCTGACACGAGGACCTCCACACCGAGGACTCCTACCGGCCGATATGCACGGGCTGTCCCCATGCTGTGACATACGTCATAGCGTGTCAACGTTGGCTGTCGGCGGTTCCTGACGGTTGTTCACCTTTCGCACACCCCCGCGACCGGCGTGCGCGCCGAGGGCGTCAGCGGAGGGCCGGGGCCTCGACGGTGAGCGTGCAGCGGCCGCCGCCCGCCGGCGCGTCCAGCACGGCGGCCACGCCCAGGGGGATCGTCAGCGCGCCCGGCCCGTGCCCGAACCCCAGCTCCTCGACCACGGGCGCCCCCAGCGGGCCGAGCCGGTCGGCGAGCACCGCGCGGACCCCCGCGTACGGGCCGCAGTCCCGCCAGGACCCGCAGACCACCCCCGCGACGCCCTCCAGGGCCCCCGACCGCAGCAGCCGGGTGAGGTAGCCGTCGAGCCGGTAGGGCTCCTCCCCGACGTCCTCGATCACCAGCAGCCCCCCGCGCCCGCGGCCGCGCGCCGCCTCGGCGGCGAGCAGGCTGAGGCAGCCGCCGTACAGGACGCCGCGCGCCCGCCCGGGGACCAGGGCCGCGGCCGTCTCCCGGCCCAGCGTGCACACCGCCTCCGGCTCGAAGAGGGTGGCGCGCAGATGTTCGCGGGACGCCTCGTCCGCGCAGAACGCCTCGGTGGCGGCCATCGGCCCGTGCAGCGTGGCGAACCCGGCGCGCAGCGCGAACGCCTCGTGCAGCACCGTGGCGTCGCTGTACCCCACGAACGCCTTGGGCCCGGCGGCCCTGATCGCCGCCCAGTCCACGAGGTCCACCATCCGCTGCGCCCCGTACCCGCCGCGCGCGCACACCACGGCGTCCACGGACGGGTCGCACCAGGCCGAGACGAGGTCGGCCGCGCGGTCGGCGTCCGCACCGGCGAGGTGGTCCAACGCGGGGTGCGTGTCGCGGACATGGGCTCCGAGGACCGGATCGAGGCCCCAGTCCCGGAGCAGGGCGAGCCCCTTCTCCAGCCGGTCGGCGGGGGGAGGGCCGCAGGGGGCCACGACGGCGACGCGCGCACCGGGGCGCAGCCGGGGCGGCCTGGCCCCGGCCGCCGCGAAGCCGCCGGCCCCGCCCGTCACGTCGTCAGCTCCAGCGGGGGCACATCGGGGCGCTCGACGCCGAAGGTCTGCGCGTAGAGGGCGAGTTCGGCCTCCAGGGCGCGGACCAGGGTCCGCTCCCGCCGGAATCCGTGGCCCTCGCCCTCGAAGACGAGGTAGGCGTGGGGCACGCCCCGGTCCGCGACGGCGGCGAGGAACCGCTCGCACTGGGCGGGCGGGCAGATGACGTCGTCCAACCCCTGGAGCAGCAGGAACGGGGTGGTCAGCCGGTCGGTGCGGTTGACCGGGGAGCGTTCGCGGTAGCGCTCCGGCGCCTCGGCGAACGGGCCGACGAGGGACTCCAGATACCGCGACTCGAAGTCGTGGGTCCCGTCGGCGGCCCACCCGGCGAGGTCCAGGACGGGATAGAGGATCGTCCCGCAGGCGTACAGGTCGGTGCCGGTCAGCGACGCGGCGGCGGTCCAGCCGCCCGCGCTGCCGCCCCGGACGGCGAGCCGGTCCGGGTCGGCCGCGCCCTCGCGGACCAGCGCCTCGGCGACGGCCGCGCAGTCCGCCACGTCGACGACGCCCCACTGGCCGCGCAGCCGTTCGCGGTAGCGGCGGCCGTAGCCGGTGGAGCCGCCGTAGTTGACGTCGGCGACGCCGATGCCGCGCGAGGTGAAGTAGGCGATCTCCAGGTCGAGGGCGAGCGGCGCGCTCCCGGTGGGGCCGCCGTGCGCCCAGATGACGTACGGCGGGCGTTCGCCCTCGGGCCCCGTGCGCTCGGGGTTGCGCGGCGGGTAGAGGTGGGCGTGGATCTCGCGGCCGTCGGGGCCGGTGAAGGCGCGCTCCTCGGGCTCCGGGTAGTACGCCGGGTCGACCGGGTCGCGGTGGGGCGGGCCGATGGTCCGGGCGTGCCCGGTCGCGGTGTCCAGCTCGATGACCTCGGGGCCGGTGCGGGGGCTCGCCGCGACGCCGACGACCCGGCTGCCGTGGACGGCGAGCGTGGCGGCCCAGGCGGTCCAGGGGCCCGGCACGTCGGCGAGTTCGCCGGTCTCCGGATCGAGGACGCCGAGGCGGTTGGCGCCCCTGCCGTGCAGGGCGGCGATCAGCCCGTTGTCCAGCGGGTGGAACCAGCGCATCCCGATCTTCCACAGCGGGCCGCCGAACTCCTCCTCGCGCGGCGGCAGGAGGCGGCCTCCGGCGTCCGCGCCGCCCGCCGCCGCGTCCGGACGTACGCGGTAGAGCTCCCACCACCCGGCGCGGTCGGAGGCGAACAGGAGGCGCCCGGCGCGGTCCCACTCCACCTGGCAGACCGCCTCGTCCGGGCCCCCGGCCACGGGCCGCACCCCGGTGAACGCGCCCTCCCCGGTGATGCCGGCCACCATCGCCTCCGTGCCGTCCCAGGGCATCCGGGGGTGGTCCCAGGCGATCCAGGCGGCCCGCCGCCCGTCGTGGGAGACGCGGGGTCCGGTGACGAACCGGTGCCGGTCGTCGGAGAGTTCGCGGATCGCCGTGCGGTCGTCGGCCGCCGACCCGTCCAGCGGCACGGCGGCGATCACGCGGCGCACGTCGGTCGGGGCGGGGCCGGTGAACTCCTCCAGCACGCACCACACCTCGCCCCGCGCCCCGTGCTCCGGGCGCACCTGCGGGTCCGCCCAGCGCAGCCCTCCGCCGAGGGCGGAGACGGGGGTGAGCGGACGGGGCGCACCGGGCCCGCCGGGGGTGTGGGCGTACAGCCGCTGGTCGGTGAAGTGGACGAAGACCACGAGCGGTTCGCCGTCCGCACCGACCGCGCCGGCCCAGGGCTGCCCGCCGTACTCCACGACCCGGCTGCGGACGTCCCACGGGGCGGGCAGCACCGGGGCGGTCGTGCCGTCGGCGCGGCGGCGCACCAGGGCGCGGCGGCCGCCCTCGGCGGGGCGCGGCTCGGTCCACCACACCTCGTCCCCGACGGTGGCGAGGTGGTCGGGCCGGCCGCCGAGGGAGGCGGCGAGCGCGGCGTCGATCGGCGAGGGCCAGGCGCCGTAGGCGGCTGTTGACGCGGTGTTCACGGTGACGGGTCCCCCCTGGGCGGGTCAGGCGGTGCGCAGATAGTGGTCGAGGACGCGGACGCCGAAGTGGAGGGCGTCGACGGGGACGCGTTCGTCGACGCCGTGGAAGAGTCGCTGGTAGTCGAAGCCGGCGGGCAGCTTGAGCGGGGTGAAGCCGTAGCCGGTGATGCCGAGGCGGGAGAACTGCTTGGCGTCCGTGCCGCCCGACATGCAGTACGGGACGGTGTGCCCGTCCGGGTCGAACCTCTCGACGGCGGCGCGGAGTTTGGCGTACGTCGGTGAGTCGACCGGGGACTGCAGGGCGCTCTCGCGGTGGTAGTACCGCCAGGAGACGGAGGGTCCGGTGAGCCGGTCCAGGGTCGCGCGGAACTCCTCGTCGCCGCCGGGGACGGTGCGCCCGTCGATGAAGGCGGTGGCGTGGCCGGGGATGACGTTGACCTTGTAACCGGCGTTCAGCATCGTCGGGTTGCTGCTGTTGCGGACCGTGTTCTCGACGAGCGTGGCGGCCGGGCCGAGCTTGCCCAGGAGTTGGCCGACGTCGAAGCCGGGGTCGTCGAGGTCGGGGGCGATGCCGTGCAGGGCGGCGATCTCGGTGATCGCGGCGCGCACGGTCGGGGTGAGCCGGATGGGCCACTCGTGCGCGCCGATCCGGGCGACGGCGGCGGCGAGCGCGCTCACCGCGTTCGCCTCGTTGGCCTTGGAGCCGTGCCCGGCGCGGCCCTCGGCGGTCAACTCGATCCAGCCGGTGCCGCGTTCACCCGCGGCGATCGGGTACAGGCAGAGGCCGTCGCCGGCGTGGAAGGTGAAGGCACCGGATTCGCTGATGCCCTCCGTACAGCCCTCGAACAGGGCCGCGTGGCGGTCGGCGAGGAAGTCGGAGCCGTCGACGGCGCTGTCCTCCTCGTCGGCGGTGTACGCGATGACGATGTCGCGTCGGGGGCGGAAGCCGCTGCGGGCCCAGCCCCGGACGACGGCGAGGACCATCGCGTCCATGTTCTTCATGTCGACGGCGCCGCGCCCCCACACGACCCCGTCGCGCACCTCGCCGGAGAAGGGGTGGACGCTCCAGTCGGCCGGCTCGGCGGGCACCACGTCGAGATGGCCGTGGACGAGCAGCGCGTCGGCCGACGGGTCGGCGCCCGCGATCCGGGCGACCACGTTGGTCCGACCGGTGGTCCGCTCCAGCAGCGTCGGCTCGACTCCGGCGTCCGCGAGCCGCTCGGCGACGTACTCGGCGGCCGGACGCTCCCGGCAGTCGCCGCCGCCCCGGTTGACGGTGTCGATCCGGATGAGGTCGGAGGTGAAGGCCACCACCTCGTCGAGCGCCTGCCGGTCCACGGGTCCGAGCGGGTCGGGGTCCTCAGCCATACTGTTCCTCCACGGCGGCCGACACGATCGTCGTCACCGCCTTGAACGTGCGGATTCCTTCGTACATCGTCGTACTGGTGTAGGCGACGCGCCTCTCGCCGCTCACCGCCACACCGGGCACCACGGTCGCCGCGCCCGCCAGGTGCTCGGCGTCGAACTCCAGCTCCACGGTGTACCCGCCCCCGGTGACGGGTTCCGAGCGGCCCGCCAGCGCGGCGGCCTCCTTCGCCGCGGCCCTGATGTCGGCGGCGGTGCGGGCGGGGGTGCGGCACACCGCCGCGTACCGGGAGACATGGTCCTTGACCGCGACCGTACGGGCTCCGGGGGCGTATCCGCGAGCGTCGGCGCAGGTCAGGTCGTCCCCGGTGACGAGGACGACGGGCACGCCGTACTCGGCGGCGACATGGGCGTTGAGCAGGCCCTCGCTGGCGCGGACCCCGTTGAGCCAGACGCCGGTGATGGAGTTGGCGAGGTAGGTGTGGGCCAGGACGCCTTCCGCGCCGGCGCCGGTGTGGTAGCCGACGAAGGCCACGGCGTCCACGTCGCCGTGCTGGACGCCCTCCATCATGGACAGCGACTTGTGCTTGCCGGTGAGCATCTCGACCCGTTCGTCCAGGTGCTCCAGCAGCAGGTTCCGCATCGACCAGTGGGCCTCGTTGACGAGCACGTGGTCGGCGCCGCCGTCGTAGAACCCGAGGGCCGCGGCGTTCACGTCGGAGGTGAACATCGGCCGGCAGCGCTCCCACTGCGGGGTCCCCGGCAGTACGTCGGCGGGCCAGGTGACCCCGGTCGCGCCCTCCATGTCCGCACTGATGAGGATCTTCATGCCGCAACACCGTACGCCTCGCGGGCGGCGTCGGCCAGGGAACGGCGGCCCGCCGGGGCCCGGACCGCCGAAGGTCCCTCCAGCGGCCCCGGCGCGCGCCGGCGCGGATCAGTCCTCGTGGCCGAGCTGGAGATCGCGTTCGGTGCGCCCGCCGCCCGCGACCCGGAGCACCGTGGCGACCGGCGGGTAGCCGGCGGCGATCACGGTGTACTCGCCGGACGGCAGGTCCACGAAGCGGAACGCTCCGTCCGCGCCGGTGGTCAGGGTGTCCACGACGTTGCCCGCCGCGTCCAGCAGGGTGACGCGGGCGTCCTCGACGAGTCGGCCGCCGGCGGCCCGGACCACGCCACGCAGGACGGCCCCGCCCGCCAGCTCGATGTCCTGGCGCGTCTCGCGGGCCGCCTGCACGCTGACCGGGAGGGCGGCCGGACGGAAGGCGGGGGCGCTGGCCGCCAGGGTGTACTCGCCCGCGACCAGCTCGCCGATGACGTAACCGCCCTCGCGTCCGGTGCGCGTGGAGGCGACGACCTCGCCGCGTACGTCGGTGAGGGTGACGGCGGCGTCGCGGACCGGGGCGCCGTCGGCGGTGAGCACGGCTCCGGCGAGCCGCCCCGCGCCGCCGAGCACCACGTCCAGCTCGACGGGGCGCTCGCCCACGGTGACGCTGACGGCCTGCGGCTGGTGTCCGCCCGCGGCGGCGATCAGGACGTAGTGGCCGGCCGCCGGGGCGTTCAGCGCGTAACGCCCGTCGTCGCCGCTCGCGCCGCGGCCGGCCTGCCGCCCGTGGGCGTCGATCAGGGTGAGGGCGGCACGGGGGACCTCGCTGCCGTCGGGGTGCTGGACGCTGCCGTGGACCGGGATGCCGGGCGGGCGGCCGCCGCCCGCCCCGGAGGAGTCGGCGCGGGCGGCGGGGATCGGGGCGGTCTCGGTGGCTGCTTCGGGGCTGTGGTGGGACACCAGCGGTTTCTCCTTGAGGAAGAAGGCGAGGACCAGGCCGAGCAGGAGCACCGGCACCAGGTAGAGGAAGATGCGCGGCATCGCGTCGACGTACGCCTGGACGTAGGCGTCGCGCAGCGCGGGCTCCATCGCGTGGACGAGCTGCGGGGTGATCGACTCGGGGTCGGGGAGCCCGGCCCCGGTGGGCAGGCGCGCGTCGAGGGCGTCGGAGAGCCGTCCGGCGAACAGCGTGCCGAAGACCGCCGCGCCGACGCTGCCGCCGATCTGCCGGAAGTAGTTGTTGGCGCTGGTGGCGGTGCCGAGGTCGGCGGGGGGAACGGAGTTCTGGACGGCGAGCACGAGGACCGACATGACCAGCCCCATGCCGATGCCGAGCACGGCCTGCCACAGGCTGTACGCCCACCGGGAGGTGTCGGCGTCCAGCAGCGAGAGGAGCCCCATCCCGGCCACCGAGACGGCGCAGCCCAGGATCGGGTAGGCCCGGTAGCGGCCGGTGCGGGTGACGAGCCGGCCGGAGACGATCGACCCTCCCACGATGCCCAGCATCATCGGGAGCATCAGCAGCCCCGACTCGGTGGCGCCGACCCCCTCGACCATCTGGAGGTACGTGGGCAGATAGCTGGCCGCCCCGAAGAGCGCGATGCCGGTGGCCGCGCCGACGAGCCCGGTGACGTTGAAGACGGAGTCGCGGAAGAGCCGCAGCGGGATGATCGGTTCGGCCGCCCGGCGCTCGGCGGCGAGGAAGAGCAGCGTCGCGGCGGCCGCGCCGGCCGCCAGGCCGAGGATGGTGGGCGAGCCCCAGGCGTACTCGGTGCCGCCCCAGCTCGTGACCAGCACCAGGCAGGTCGACGCGGCGGCCAGGAGCGCCGCGCCCAGGACGTCGAGCCGGGGACGGACGGCGGGCCGGGGCAGCTTGAGGACGACGGCGACGACCGCGAGGGCGACCAGGCCGAAGGGGACGTTGATGTAGAAGCACCACCGCCAGGAGGCGTGGTCGGTGAAGAACCCGCCGAGCAGCGGTCCGGCCACGGAGGCGAGGCCGAAGACCGCGCCGATGAGGCCCATGTAGCGACCGCGCTCGCGGGCGGGGACGATGTCCGCGATGATCGCCTGGACGCCGATCATGAGGCCGCCCCCGCCGATGCCCTGGACCGCGCGGAAGGCGATCAGCTCGTCCATGGTGCGCGACCAGCCCGCGAGCGCGGAGCCGACGACGAAGACGACGATGGCGAACTGGAAGACGCCCTTGCGGCCGAAGAGGTCGCCGAGCTTCCCGTAGAGCGGCAGGCCGATGGTGGAGGCGAGGAGGTAGGCGGTGACCGCCCAGGACATCTTCTCCAGGCCGTGCAGCTCGCCGACGATCTTGGGCAGGGCGGTGGCGACGATCATCTGGTCGAGCGCCGCGAGCAGCAGCGTGAGCATCAGCCCGAGGAAGACCATGCGGATCGCGCGGGGGCTGAGCTCCGCGGCGGCCGCCGGGCCGGGGGCGGTCGGCGGGGGCGGCGCGCCCCCGGCTCCGGCGAGCGCCGCCGCGCCGTCCGGCAGCGGGCCCTCGGGCCCCGGACCGTCCTTCACCAGCGTGACCCCGCCCACCACGTAACGCTCCCCTCGTCGCATCTGCGCCGCCCCTTTCTCGCATCGCGCGGCGAGGCGGGGCAAACGGGACGAGGGGGGCGCGGGGCGCGCGCGGAGGGCTTATGCGCCGGTGGGAGCCGCTGCGGCGCACGGGCGGCCGCCCCGGAGAACCACCCGTTCCGGTGAGGCGGGCCGCCCTGCGGGGGCCGGGGCGGCCGCGTCCCGCCGGCGCGTCACCCCTCCATCTCGGCGGCCAGGTTCTGGAGCAGCTCGTCGTGGATCCGGGCGAGCCCCTTGGGCGCGAAGGTCCGCTCGAAGAACCCGCCGATGCCGCCCGCGCCGTCCCAGACGGTGGTCACGACGGTCCTGGAGCGGCCCTCGCCGGCGGGGGTGACGGTCCAGGTGGTGACCATGGAGGAGTTGCGGTCCTTCTCGATGAGCTGCCCGTCGGTCGGCTCGGTGACCTCCAGCAGGCAGTCGCGGACCCGCTTGCTGGTCGCCTGGAGCTTCCAGTGGACCAGGGTGCCCTCGCCGTCGCCGCCCTCGCGGACCTCGTACTCGCTGAAGTGCCCCGTCAGCACCTTGCCGCGGACGTCCTTGTAGTCGGCCAGCGCGTCGAACACCGCTTCCGCGTCCGCCGCGATGATCCGCTCCGTCGTCGCCTCGACCTGCGCCATGGCTCTTCCTCCAGCAGTCGGTTGTTCGGTGGGTGGGGCGAGCCAACCACCTCGGGCGCGGCCGCTCAAAATCGGGACGGACGGGCTGGTTCGCACGATCAAGGGAACATGTGTTCTATTCTGTGGCCAGTGCTACCGAGGAGGCGTCCATGCGCTGGGACAATCTGGTCGAAAACAGCTCGACGGCCGGGAACAGCGCGCTCTTCGCCGCCGACGCGGTGACCACGCGCACGTTCGACACCCCCGAGTTCCGGGGGATCACCTTCCACGAGATACGCGCCCGCTCGATCCTGAACCGGGTGCCCGGCGCGTCGCGGATGCCGTTCGAATGGACGGTCAACCCCTACCGGGGCTGCACGCACGCCTGCGTCTACTGCTTCGCCCGCAAGACCCACAGCTACCTGGACCTGGACACGGGCGCCGGCTTCGACTCCCAGATCGTCGTCAAGGTCAACGCCCCCGACCTGCTCCGGCGCGAGCTGGCCTCCGGGCACTGGCGGGGCGAGCACGTCGCGATGGGCACCAACGTCGACTGCTACCAGCGGGCCGAGGGCCGCTACCGGCTGATGCCCGGCATCATCGCCGCCCTGCGCGACCGGGCGAACCCGTTCTCGGTCCTGACGAAGGGCACCCTGATCCTGCGCGACCTGGAGCTGCTGCGGCAGGCCGCCGAGGTCACCGAGATCGGCGTCTCGGTCTCCGTGGGCTTCACCGACCGGGAGCTGTGGCGGACGGTCGAGCCCGGCGCCCCCTCCCCCGGCCGCCGCCTGGACGTCGTGCGCGCCCTCACCGACGCCGGGATCGAGTGCTCGGTCCTGATGGCCCCGGTCGTCCCCTTCCTCGGCGACGCCCCGGAGCAGTTGCGCGCCACCGTCTCCGCCGTGGCGGCGGCCGGGGCGGCCTCGGTGACCCCGCTCGTCCTGCACCTGCGCCCCGGCGCGCGCGAGTGGTACCTGCACTGGCTGGGGCGACGCCATCCCCACCTGGTGCCGCGCTACGAGCGGATGTACGCGGACGGGGCGTACGCCCCCACCTGGTACCAGCGCCGGATCACCCGTCAGGTGCACGAGCTGGCCGACGAGTTCGGGATCGGCCCGGCGCACCGGGGCCGAGCGCGCCGGATCACCCCGGCGCCCGCCCCGGCCGCCGGCGACGAGCCGGGCCCCACCCAGCTCACGTTGCTCTGACCGCCGCCCGCCTCGCGGCCCCTGACGCCTCCCTCAGGGCCGATGGCGTGACCGTACGGGTCGAGTTCGCGCGGAACGGACCCCTCCGGCGGCCGGTTCGGGGACCATGCGGCGGGGGCCGGTGATCCGGCGCCGCGCCCCCTCCACTCGGGAGGTCCCATGACGAAACGTGCAGGAATCCTGGTCGCCGCCGGTGCGGTGGTCGCCGGTCTGCTGGCCGCCGCGCCGGCCCCGGCCGCCACCGCCCCGGCGAGCGCGCCGCCCACCGCGCGGCCGCAGTGGACCGACTGCCCGACCGACAACCATCCGACGCTCCAGTGCGCCGAGGTGCGCGCCCCGCTGGACCACGCCCGCCCGTCGGGCCGTCAGATCACCCTGGCCGTGTCCCGCGTCCCGCACACCGCGAAGACGTACCAGGGCCCGCTCCTGGTCAACCCCGGCGGTCCGGGCGGCAGCGGCCTGTCGATGGCTGGCTTCGTGGCGTCCTCGCTGCCGAAGGAGGTCGCCGCCCAGTACGACGTGATCGGCTTCGACCCGCGCGGAGTCGGCCGGAGCACCCCGGCGCTGAACTGCCGGCCCGGCCACTTCGACCCGGTGCGCCCCGCCTCGGTGCCGGACTCCCGCCGCCAGGAGCGGACCAACCGCGACCGGGCCGAGTCCTTCGCCCGCGCGTGCGGGGAGAAGCACGGCGACGTGCTGCCGTACATGGACACGGTCAGCGCGGCCAAGGACCTCGACGTGATCCGCCGGGCGCTGGGCGCACCGCGCGTCAGCTACTTCGGCTACTCCTACGGCACCTACCTCGGCGCGGTCTACGCGAAGCTGTTCCCGCGGCGCCTGCACCGCGTGGTCCTGGACTCGGTCGTCGACCCGGACGCCGTCTGGTACGAGGGCAACCTCCGGCAGAACCGCGCGTTCGACGCCCGCCACAAGGCGTTCGCCGCCTGGGTCGCGGAGCACGACGCCGCGTACGGGCTCGGCGCCGACCCGGCGCGCGTCGAGGCCGCCTGGCACCGGATGCGGGCGGAGGTGGCCCGGCGTCCCGCGGGCGGCACGGTCGGCGCGGGCGAGCTGGAGGACGCCTTCCTGCCCGGCGGGTACTACAACGGCTACTGGCCCCACCTGGCCGAGGCGTTCGCCGCGTACGTGAGGGACGGGGACGCCGAGGCGCTGGTGGAGGCGTACGAGGACTTCGGCGCGATCGACGCGAGCGGGGAGAACGGCTACTCGGTCTACACGGCCGTCCAGTGCCTCGACGCCCCCTGGCCCCGGCACTGGAGCACCTGGCGCGCCGACAGCCGCCGGATCCACGCCGAGGCGCCGTTCATGACGTGGAACAACACGTGGTACAACGCGCCGTGCGCGAGCTGGCCGGTGGCGCCGCTGAGCCCGGTCCGGGTCGACAACCACGAGCTGCCCCCGGCGCTCATCCTCCAGGCCACGGACGACGCGGCGACCCCGTACGGCGGCGCGGTCAGTATGCACCGCAAGCTCAAGGGCTCGCGCCTCGTCGTCGAGGAGGGCGGCGGCAACCACGGCATCACGCTGAGCGGCAACGACTGCCTGGACGGGCACCTGGCGGCCTACCTGGCCGACGGGACCCTGCCGCCCGGCGGCCGCGGCGCGGACGCGGTCTGCGCGGCGCTGCCGGACCCGGAGCCGCTGTCCGAGGGGGAGTCGGCGGACGACGGCGCGGGCAGCCGGCTGCACGGGCTGCTCGGCTTCCGCAACTGAGGCGGCAGCCCCCCGCCGAGGCCGCTCCCCGGCCCCGTGCCCCGCTCCGGCGGGGCGCGGGGCCGTCGGCGTGCGGTGCGCCGCTCACCCCCGCGGCAGCCGGCCGAGCGCCCGCGCGGCGGCCGTGCCGAGACGGGGGTGCGGGAGGGCGGCCGTGAGGACCGGCCGGGCCCGCTCGTCGCCGAGGCCGCCCAGCCCCTCCACGCAGGCCAGCGCGGTGCGCCAGTGGGGCTCGTCGGGGGCCAGCAGCCGCTGGAGGGTGGCGACCAGGGCGGGGACCGACTCCGGGGCCCGCAGGGCCGCGAGCAGGCGCACCGGGTGCACGGCGTAGGCGGTGCGCAGGGTGTTGGTGGCCAGGGCGGCGGCCGCCCGCGGGGTGCGGGGGTCGCCCAGGCGGGCCAGGGCGTGGGCGGCGCAGACGCAGCGCTCGGGGTCGCGGTGGTTGAGCAGCAGCACCAGCGGCTCGAAGGCGCGCCGGTCGCCCGCGCAGCCGAGCCGGAACGCGGCGATCTCGCGGGCCCACAGGGGGCGGCGCGGCTCGACCAGGACGCGGGCCAGCTCCTCGCCGTCCTCGGTGGCGACGAGTCGGCCGTACAGCGGCGACCCCTCCGCCTCGGGCTCCAGCCGGTCCATGAGCGAGCGGAACTCCTCATCCATGACGCTCAGCGTAGCGGCGGGCACGCTGCGTAGGCCATGCCCGGTGGGCGGCGATGTGGTCCAGAGCACAAGGAGGAGGGGGTGGCGCGCTCGTTACCCGCCGGTTAGCCTCATCTGAGCGGGACATCCCCGCAGGCTCCGGTGGCCTGGTGACGCAGCCATCCGGAGCGCTCGTCGGTTCGGCTTCTTCGTGTGACGCGGCCTCGGGACAGGGCCGGTCGTCCTCCCGGCCGGGCGTGCTCAGCCGCCCGTGCCGTGCTCCACGCCCTTCCCCTTCCGCACGCCCGCGCGCCCTGCCCCAGGGCCCCGCGCGAGCCGTGCTCCCCAGTCGTCACTCACCCTGGAGTCCCCTGATGGACATCCCCCTCAGCACCATCGCCGTCGTCGGCCTCGGCACCATGGGCGCCGGCATCGCCGAGGTCCTGGCCCTGGCGGGCCGCGAGGTCGTCGGCATCGACGTCAGCCAGGAGGCCGCCCGGCAGGCCGTCGCCGCCCTGGAAGCGTCCACCGCGCGGGCCGTGGCGCGCGGGCGGATCACCGAGCGGGAGCGGAGCGAGGCCCTCGCCCGGTTCCGCACCTCCGCGGACGTGCGGTCCGCCGCGGCGGCCGAGCTGGTCATCGAGGTGGTCCCGGAGACGTACGAGGCCAAGCAGCGGGTGTTCCGGGAGCTGGACGAGGTCGTCTCCCCCACCGCGATCCTGGCCACCGGCACCAACGCCCTGTCGGTCACCCGCCTCGCCGCCGAGTCGCGGCGCCCCGAGCGCGTCCTGGGCCTGCACTTCTTCAACCCGGCTCCCGCGATGAAGCTGGTCGAGGTGGTCTCCTCGGTGCTGACCGCGCCGCACGCCGTCGAGGCGGTGACGCGGCTGGCCCGCGAGCTGGGCAAGGAGCCCGTCGCGGTCGGCGACCGGCCCGGCTTCGTCGCGGACGGACTGCTGTTCGGCTACCTGAACCAGGCGGCCGCGATGTACGAGGCGAACTACGCCTCCCGCGAGGACATCGACGCCGCGATGCGGCTGGGCTGCGGGCTGCCGATGGGCCCCCTCGCCCTGCTGGACCTCATCGGCATCGACACCGCCCGCACGGTGCTGGAGGCCATGTACGCCGCCTCCCACGACCGGCTGCACGCCCCGGCCCCCGTCCTCGGCCAGCTCAGCGCGGCGGGGCTGACCGGGCGCAAGGCGGGGCGCGGCTTCTACACGTACGACGCTCCGGGCGGCCAGGACGTGGTGCCCGACGCGCTGACCCCGGCGGCGGCCGACGCGGCGGGGACCGGGCGCACGGTGGCCTCGGTGGGGGTCGCGGGCTCCGGGACGATGGCCTCCGGGATCGCCGAGGTCTTCGCCAAGGCGGGGTACGCCGTGGTGCTGGCGGCGCGCGGCCAGGAGAAGGCGGACCGGGCCAAGGACCGGATCGCCGCGTCGCTGGAGCGCTCGGTCGACAAGGGGCGGCTGACCGCCGAGGCCCGTGAAGCGGCGCTGGCGCGGATCACCGCCGCCGGTTCGCTGGACGCGCTGGCCGGGGTCGACCTCGCCGTGGAGGCGGTCGCGGAGGACCTGGAGGTCAAGCGGCGGCTGTTCGCCGCCCTGGACGAGGTCTGCCGGCCGGGCGCGGTCCTCGCCACCACCACCTCCTCGCTGCCGGTCGTCGCCATCGCCCGCGCCACGAAGCGGCCCGAGGACGTGGTCGGGATGCACTTCTTCAACCCGGCGCCCGCGATGAAGCTGGTCGAGGTGGTCCGTACCGTCCTGACCGCCGACGACGTGCACGCCACGGTCCGCGCCGTGTGCGCGACGATCAAGAAGCACCCGGTGGACTGCGGCGACCGGGCCGGCTTCATCGTGAACGCGCTGCTCTTCCCGTACCTCAACAACGCGGTGAAGATGGTCGAGGCGCACTACGCCTCGCTGGACGACATCGACGCGGCGATGAAACTGGGCGGCGGCTACCCGATGGGCCCGTTCGAACTGCTCGACGTGGTCGGCCTCGACGTCTCGCTCTCCATCGAGAAGGTGCTGCACGAGGAGTTCCGCGAGCCGGGCCTCGCCCCGGCCCCGCTGCTGGAGCACCTGGTCGCCGCGGGCTGCCTGGGCCGCAAGACCGGGCGCGGCTTCCGCGAGTATGCCCGCCGCTGATCCGGCGGCCGGGTGGGGCGGGCTGCTGGGGCCTCCCGGCGGTCCGCCCCCGCAGGCGCGCTCTCCGGGACCGATGCGTTACGTTCACTCCATGTCCCAGCCCGCCAGGTCACCCCGTGCCACCGCCGCGTCCGACGCCCCGGAGACCACCGCGGGGTCGCGCGCCGCCGCCCAGCGGCTCAAGATGCGCCGCGAGCTGGCCGCCGCCGCGATGGAGCTGTTCGCCACGAAGGGGTACGAGGCGACGACCGTCGACGAGATCGCGGGCGCGGCGGGCGTCGCCCGGCGGACCTTCTTCCGGCACTTCCGCTCGAAGGAAGAGGCCATCTTCCCCGACCACGACGACACCCTGGTCCGGGCCGAGGCCGTGCTGCACGCGGCCCCCGCGCACGAGCACCCGCTCGACACGGTCTGCCGGGGCATCAAGGAGGTCATGAAGATGTACGCGGCCAAGCCCGCCGTCTCCGTGGCCCGCTACAAGCTGACCCGCGAGGTGCCGACCCTGCGGGAGGCGGAGATCGCGTCGGTGGCCCGCTACGAGCGGCTGTTCACCCGCTACCTGCTGGGCCACTTCGACGAGCACGACCACCACGCGGGCAACGACGACCCGCTGCTGGCGGAGGTCGCCGCGTCCGCCGTGGTCACCGCGCACAACCACGTGCTGCGCCGGTGGCTGCGGGCGGACGGCCAGGGGGATGTGGAGGCGCAGCTCGACCGCGCCTTCGCCATCGTGCGCGACACCTTCGGCTCGGGCATAGGAGCGGGCCGGAGCGCCGAGGCCGAGCGGCCCCCGGCCGCGGCGGTGGCGTCCGAGGGCGAGGTGCTCGTCGCGGTGGCGCGCACCGACGCCCCGCTGGACGAGGTCATGCGGACGATCCAGCAGGCCCTGAAGGCGCGGTGAGCCCGGCGTCCGGCCCGGCGGGGACGGCCGCCTCCCAGGGCGGCGGCGCGCTGCCCTCGTTCCAGGCCGCCAGCTCCTCGGGGCCGACGCAGAGGATGCCGCACCGGCGCGCGTAGTCGAGGGCGGGTTCGGTGAATCCGCCGGTGCTGACGACGAGCGCGACGTCCGCGCCGTGCACGGCGTAGCAGGTGCCGCCGAAGCGCTGGAGGTCCTGGGAGCCGGCCCGGTTGCCCTCCCCGTAGCGCTTGCACTGGACGACCAGCCTGCGGCCGTCCGGAAGGGTGCCGATGACGTCGGCTCCCAGGTCGCCCGCGCCGCCCACCACCTCGGCGTCGGCGCAGCCGTCGCGGCGGCAGAGCGCGGCGGTCTCCTCCTCGAAGGCGTACGGGTCCAGCTCCGCGAGGTCGACCGGCTCCGGGGCGGCGGCCCCGGCGGGGGCGGCGGGCGCGGCCGCCGCGGCGTCCAGCTCGGCGAGCCCGGCCTCGACGGCCCCGTACGCGGCGTCGGCGACGGCGGCCGCGACGCGGCGGGCCCGTCTGCGGCGGCGCAGCAGGAGCACGGTGGCGGCGAGCGCGGGCAGGAGCAGGGCGGCGGCGGTCGCCGGGTGGTCCCCGGCGGCCCGCCAGGCGGCTCGCAGCGCCAGGCCGCCGCCCGCGACGACCAGGGCGATCAGCGCGAAGCCGAAGGCGGTGCGGCGCAGGTCGAAGGAGGAGGGCCGCCGGGCCGCACCTCCGCGTATCGGTGTCGCCATCGGTGCCCCACCCCTTGTCCTGCCGCCCCCGCCAAGATCATTGTCTGCGGTCCGTATGCCCCCCGACCGGGTGTTCGACACGCCCGGACGCGGGCAGGGGCCCCCGCCTGCGCCCGGTCAGCAGGACGAAAGCGCCCGTACCACCCGCCGCGATGCTCATGCGTGCCCGCGAGATGACAAGTGAGAGAAATTGTTGGCACTCGGTGCCTTGTCAGGTGTCACGGAGTGCCATACGTTGAAGGTGTCCGGGCGGCCGGCGTGCTGAGGACTCACACGTACGCCGGCTGTCCCCGCAACCACCGTGCTGTGCGCCCGGACGCCTGCGTCACAGGCACCTTCCGCTCCACCGAGCACGCCCAGCCCCACCCCGCCGAACCGACGGCGACACCTCCACACCCGCCGCACCCCTGCCCCTCGGCAGGGCCCGTCAAGCGTTCCCCGACGCCGCATCACCGGAGGCAACACCGTGAAGGAAATCCTGGACGCGATCCAATCGCAGGACAGCACCGCCGCGGACTTCGCGGCCCTGCCCGTCCCCGAGTCGTACCGCGCGGTGACCGTGCACAAGGACGAGGCGGAGATGTTCGCGGGGCTCGCGACCCGCGACAAGGACCCCCGCCGGTCGCTGCACCTGGACGAGGTCCCGGTCCCCGAACTCGGCCCCGGCGAGGCGCTGGTCGCCGTGATGGCCAGCTCGGTGAACTACAACTCCGTCTGGACCTCCATCTTCGAGCCGGTGTCCACCTTCGGCTTCCTGGAGCGGTACGGCCGGCTCAGCGAGCTGACCCGCCGCCACGACCTGCCCTACCACGTCATCGGCTCCGACCTCGCGGGCGTCGTCCTGCGGACCGGTCCGGGCGTGAACGCCTGGAATCCGGGCGACGAGGTCGTCGCGCACTGCCTCTCCGTCGAGCTGGAGTCCTCCGACGGCCACAACGACACGATGCTCGACCCCGAGCAGCGGATCTGGGGCTTCGAGACGAACTTCGGCGGGCTCGCCGAGATCGCCCTCGTCAAGTCCAACCAGCTCATGCCGAAGCCGAAGCACCTGAGCTGGGAGGAGGCCGCGGCGCCGGGCCTGGTCAACTCCACCGCGTACCGCCAGCTCGTCTCGCGCAACGGCGCGGGCATGAAGCAGGGCGACAACGTGCTGATCTGGGGCGCCAGCGGCGGACTCGGCTCCTACGCCACCCAGTTCGCCCTCGCCGGCGGCGCCAACCCCGTCTGCGTCGTCTCCAGCCCCGAGAAGGCCGAGATCTGCCGGTCCATGGGCGCGGAGGCGGTCATCGACCGCAACGCCGAGGGGTACCGGTTCTGGAAGGACGAGCGCACCCAGGACCCCAAGGAGTGGAAGCGGTTCGGCAAGCGCATCCGCGAGTTCACCGGCGGCGAGGACATCGACATCGTCTTCGAGCATCCGGGCCGCGAGACCTTCGGCGCCTCGGTCTACGTCACCCGCAAGGGCGGCACCATCACCACCTGCGCCTCCACCTCCGGCTACATGCACGAGTACGACAACCGCTACCTGTGGATGTCCCTCAAGCGCATCATCGGCTCCCACTTCGCCAACTACCGCGAGGCGTGGGAGGCCAACCGCCTGATCGCCAAGGGCAAGATCCACCCGACGCTCTCCAAGGTCTACTCCCTCCAGGAGACCGGCCAGGCCGCGTACGACGTCCACCGCAACCTCCACCAGGGCAAGGTCGGCATCCTGGCGCTCGCGCCCCGCGAGGGCCTCGGCGTGCGCGACGAGGAGCTGCGCGAGCAGCACATCGACGCCATCAACCGCTTCCGCGACGTCTGAGGTTCCGCGATGAACGAACGCCAGAAGGACCGGCCCTGGCTCATGCGGACGTACGCCGGGCACTCGACCGCCGAGGCGTCCAACGAGCTGTACCGCCGCAACCTCGCCAAGGGCCAGACGGGTCTGTCGGTCGCCTTCGACCTGCCGACGCAGACCGGCTACGACCCCGACCACGCCCTCGCCCGCGGCGAGGTGGGCCGCGTCGGGGTTCCCGTCTCGCACCTCGGCGACATGCGCCGGCTGTTCCAGGACATCCCGCTGGAGCAGATGAACACCTCCATGACGATCAACGCGACCGCCATGTGGCTGCTCGCGCTCTACCAGGTGGTCGCGGAGGAGCAGGGCGCCGACCCGGCGAGGCTCCAGGGGACCACCCAGAACGACATCGTCAAGGAGTACCTCTCGCGCGGGACGCACGTCTTCCCGCCGGGGCCCTCGCTGCGGCTGACCACCGACATGATCGCGTACACGGTGAGCCGCGTCCCCAAGTGGAACCCGATCAACATCTGCAGCTACCACCTCCAGGAGGCGGGGGCCACCCCGGTCCAGGAGATCGCGTACGCCATGTCCACCGCCATCGCGGTGCTCGACGCGGTCCGCGACTCGGGCCAGGTGCCCGCGGAGGCGTTCGGCGACGTGGTCGCCCGGATCTCGTTCTTCGTGAACGCGGGCGTCCGCTTCATCGAGGAGATGTGCAAGATGCGCGCCTTCGGCCGCATCTGGGACCAGGTCACCCGCGAGCGCTACGGCGTCGAGAACCCCAAGCAGCGGCGGTTCCGCTACGGCGTCCAGGTCAACTCCCTGGGCCTGACCGAGGCCCAGCCGGAGAACAACGTCCAGCGCATCGTCCTGGAGATGCTGGCCGTCACCCTCTCCAAGGACGCCCGCGCCCGCGCGGTGCAGTTGCCCGCCTGGAACGAGGCGCTGGGGCTCCCCCGCCCCTGGGACCAGCAGTGGTCGCTGCGCATCCAGCAGGTGCTGGCGCACGAGAGCGACCTGCTGGAGTACGAGGACGTCTTCGCCGGCTCGCACGTCGTCGAGGCCAAGGTGGCCGAACTGGTCGAGGCGTCGCTGGCGGAGATGGACCGGATCGAGCGGATGGGCGGCGCGATGGCGGCCGTCGAGTCCGGTTACCTCAAGTCCGAGCTGGTCTCCTCGCACGCGGCGCGGCGGGCCCGGATCGAGTCCGGCGAGGAGAAGATCGTCGGCGTCAACGTCTACGAGTCGACCGAGCCCAGCCCGCTCACCGCCGACCTGGACGGCGCGATCATGACGGTCGACCCCGAGAACGAGGCCCGTGTCGTCGCCGCGCTGCACGCCTGGCGGGACAACCGCGACGAGGCCCGCGTCGGCGAGGCGCTGGCCGCGCTGAAGAAGACCGCCGCGGGCACGGGCAACCTCATGGAGGCGACCGTGGAGTGCGCCCGCGCGGGCGTCACGACCGGCGAGTGGTCCTGGGCGCTGCGGGACGTCTTCGGCGAGTTCCGGGCCCCCACCGGGGTCTCCTCCGCCCCGGTCGCGGTCACCGCGGAGACGGGCTCCCCGCTCGCCCTGGTCCGCGAGAAGGCCGCCCGCACCGCGGCCGACCTCGGGGTGGGGCGGCTGCGCCTGCTGGTCGGCAAGCCCGGCCTGGACGGGCACTCCAACGGCGCGGAGCAGATCGCCGTACGGGCCAGGGACGCCGGCTTCGAGGTGGTCTACCAGGGCATCCGGCTGACGCCCGAGCAGATCACCGACGCCGCGCTGGCCGAGGACGTGCACTGCGTGGGCCTGTCCATCCTGTCCGGCTCGCACGCCGAGCTGGTCCCCGACGTGCTGCGCCGGCTCCGCGAGGCCGGCGCACGGGACATCCCGGTGATCGCGGGCGGCATCATCCCGCCCGCGGACGCCGCCGCACTCCGCGCGGCCGGTGTGGCCGCCGTCTTCACCCCGAAGGACTTCGGCATCACGGAGATCATCGGCCGTATCGTCGACGAGATCCGCACAGCGAACAAGCTCGACCCTCTGGAGGTCCCCGCATGACCACGCCCACGTCCCCCGCGAACCGGCTGCGCCCGCGCCGCTCCTGTCTGGCCGTGCCGGGTTCGAACCCGCGCTTCCTGGAGAAGGCCCAAGGGCTCCCGGCCGACCAGGTCTTCCTGGACCTGGAGGACGCCTGCGCCCCGCTCGCCAAGGAGGGCGCGCGCCACACCATCGTGGACGCGCTCAACAAGGGCGACTGGGGCGGCAGGACACGGGTCGTGCGGGTCAACGACTGGACGACGCACTGGACCTACCGGGACGTCGTCACGGTGGTCGAGGGCGCGGGCCCCAACCTCGACTGCATCATGCTGCCGAAGGTGCAGGACGCCCAGCAGGTCGTCGCGCTGGACCTGCTGCTGACGCAGATCGAGAAGACGATGGGCTTCGAGGTCGGCCGGATCGGCATCGAGGCGCAGATCGAGAACGCCAAGGGCCTGGTGAACATCGACGCCATCGCCGCCGCCTCGCCCCGGCTGGAGACGCTGATCTTCGGCCCGGCCGACTTCATGGCCTCGATCAACATGAAGACCCTGGTCGTCGGCCAGCAGCCGCCCGGCTACCCGGCGGACGCCTACCACTACATCCTGATGCGCATCCTGATGGCGGCCCGTACGCACGACCTCCAGGCCATCGACGGCCCGTTCCTCCAGATCCGCGACGTGGACGCCTACCGCGAGGTGGCCGGCCGCGCCGCCGCGCTCGGCTTCGACGGCAAGTGGGTGCTGCATCCGGGCCAGGTCGACGCGGCGAACGAGGTGTTCTCGCCCTCCCAGGAGGACTACGACCACGCCGAGATGATCCTCGACGCCTACGACTGGTGCACCTCCGAGGCGGGCGGCAAGAAGGGCTCGGCGATGCTCGGCGACGAGATGATCGACGAGGCCAGCCGCAAGATGGCCCTGGTCGTCGCGGGCAAGGGCCGGGCCGCCGGACTGCGGCGCACCTCCGTCTTCGAAGCCCCGGAGGCCTGATCATGCAGTTCGGACGCACCTACGAGGAGTTCGAGGTCGGCGCCGTCTACAAGCACTGGCCCGGAAAGACGGTCACGGAGTACGACGACCACCTCTTCTGCCTGCTGACCATGAACCACCACCCGCTCCACATGGACAGCAACTACGCGGAGAGCACGACCGACTTCGGGAGGAACGTCGTCGTCGGCAACTACGTCTACTCCCTGCTGCTGGGCATGTCGGTGCCGGACGTCTCCGGGAAGGCGATCGCCAACCTGGAGGTGGAGTCGCTCAAGCACATCGCGCCGACCTTCCACGGCGACACGATCTACGGCGAGACGACCGTGCTGGACAAGACGCCGTCGAAGTCCAAGAGCGACCGCGGGATCGTGTACGTCGAGACCAGGGGCTACAAGCAGGACGGCACCGTGGTCTGCGTCTTCCGGCGCAAGGTGATGGTGCCCACCGAGACGTACGTCAAGGAGCGCGGCGGCGAACAGCCCGGCCGCCCGACGCCCGCCAACTAACCGCGCGAAGCCACAGGAGAAGCAGCCATGACGCGACTCGCCCAGACCGCCGGTCTGACCGACGTCCAGCGGGAGATCCTCGCCACGGTCCGGGATTTCGTCGACAAGGAGATCCTTCCGGTCGCGACCGAGTTGGAGCACCGCGACGAGTACCCCACACGGATCGTCGAAGGACTCAAGGAGCTCGGCCTGTTCGGGCTGATGATCCCCGAGGAGTACGGCGGACTGGGCGAGTCCCTGCTCACCTACGCGCTGTGCGTGGAGGAGATCGCCCGCGGCTGGATGAGCGTGTCGGGCATCATCAACACCCACTTCATCGTCGCCTACATGCTCAAGCAGCACGGCACCCAGGAGCAGAAGGACACGTTCCTGCCGCGGATGGCGCTCGGCGAGGTGCGGGGCGCGTTCTCGATGTCCGAGCCGGCGCTCGGCTCGGACGTCTCCGCGATCTCGTCCAAGGGCGTGCGGGACGGCGAGGAGTACGTCCTCAACGGCCAGAAGATGTGGCTCACCAACGGCGGGACCTCCACCCTGGTGGCCGTCCTGTGCCGGAGTGACGAAGGCCACCCCGAGGGCACGGCCCCGCACAAGTCGATGACGACGTTCCTGGTGGAGAAGGAGCCCGGCTTCGGAGAGGTCCGCCCCGGCCTCACCATCCCCGGCAAGATCGACAAGATGGGGTACAAGGGCGTCGACACCACCGAACTGATCATGGACGACCTGCGGATTCCGGCCAATCGTGTGCTCGGGGGCACGACCGGCCGGGGCTTCTACCAGATGATGGACGGCGTCGAGGTCGGCCGGGTGAACGTCGCGGCGCGTGGCTGCGGCGTCGCACAACGTGCGTTCGAGTTGGGCGTCTCGTACGCCCAGCAGCGCCACACCTTCGGCAAACCGATCGCCCAGCACCAGGCCATCCAGTTCAAACTGGCCGAAATGGCCACCAAGGTCGAGGCCGCCCATGCGATGATGGTGAACGCGGCACGCAAAAAGGACTCCGGGGAACGAAACGACCTGGAGGCAGGGATGGCGAAGTACCTCGCCTCCGAGTACTGCAAGGAAGTCGTCGAGGACGCCTTCCGTATCCACGGCGGTTACGGCTTCTCCAAGGAGTACGAGATCGAGCGCCTCTACCGCGAGGCGCCGATGCTGCTGATCGGTGAAGGTACCGCCGAGATCCAGAAAATGATCATTGGCCGGCGCCTTCTGGAGGAGTACCGTTTCCAGGGCTGATCGTCCCTTTCGAGGTGATTTGGTGGCGAAGAACATCACACCGCGTCATCCTCGGCGGGTGGCTTTCCGCACGCCGACTCGGCTGCTGGCTTGCCCAGTTGCGCCCGGCAACCGATAGCATCGCCGGAAAGCCGCCGTCCCCCCTTGCCAGCGCGGCATCATCCGCTACGAAGGTCATCCATGCCCGACAGCCCTATCTCCGCACCCCGCGGCGGGGTCCGCATCGCCCGCGGAGCATCGCCGTGGCTCCTGCCGACCGTCGCCACCGCAGCCCTCAGCCTGGTCCGCGCCCGCAAGTCGGGGCGCTGGGCGGCGGCTGCCGTGCCCACCACCGCGCTCGCGGCGGGCATGGTCTGGTTCTTCCGCGACCCCGAGCGCGAGATCACTGAGGGCCGGGTCATCTCCCCGGCCGACGGTGTGGTGCAGAGCATCATGCCGTGGAAGGACGGGCGCACCCGCGTCGCGATCTTCATGAGCCCGCTCAACGTCCACGTCAACCGGGCCCCGCTGGCCGGCACCGTGACGTCGGTCGAGCACATCCCCGGCGGATTCGTTCCGGCTTTCAACAAGGAGAGCGAGAACAACGAGCGCGTCGTCTGGCACTTCGACACCGAGCTGGGCGACATCGAGATGGTGCAGATCGCCGGAGCGGTCGCCCGCCGGATCGTGCCGTACGTCCCCCAGGGCACCAAGGTCGAGCAGGGTGAGCGCATCGGCCTGATCCGCTTCGGTTCGCGCGTGGACATCTACCTTCCGGAAGGTATCGATGTCGCGGTCGAGGTCGGTCAGGCCACCACCGCGGGGGTGACTCGAATTGACCGTGATTGATCCTGATACACCGGCCGGCTGGGTACCGGAGGCCGACAGGGAGGGCGGCGCCGACAGCGCGGAGGACATGCCGCTGTCGATGCGGCTGTCGATAGCGGACACCCTCACGCTCGGTAACGCGACGTGCGGGTTCATGGCGGTGTACTTCACCACCACCGGCATCCTCATCCCGCACCTCACGGGCAGCGAGGAGACCGGGATGGCCCGCCACTCGGCGGCCACGGCGGTGATCCTCATGCTGATGGCCGCGATCTTCGACCTGTTCGACGGGCTCGTGGCGCGCAAGCTGCGGTCCTCGCCGATGGGCGCGGAGCTGGACAATCTCTCCGACCTCATCAGCTTCGGGCTCGCGCCGGCCTACTTCGTGCTCGTGTACGGGATGGTCGCGGACGACGCCCACCAGCGGGTGTCGGCGCTGGCGGCGATCGTGGTGCTGCTGGCGGTGGTGCTCAGGCTGGCCAGATTCTCCTGCGTGACGATGAAGGACGGCATGTTCCAGGGGATGCCGAGCCCCTTCGGAGCGCTCACGGTCGTCTCGATCGTGCTCCTGGAGCTGCCCTTCCCGCCCACCCTGCTGGCGATCGTCGGGGTGGCCTGGCTGATGGTGAGCCGGGTCGAGTACCCCAAGCCGCGAGGCGTCCTCGCGGTGGCCATGCTCAGTTGGATCGTGGCCGCGATGGGCCTGCTCGCCGCCTGGGCGTTCGACGCTCCCGGCGGCCAGCTGCTCCTCCAGACCGGCTGCGCGCTCCAGGTCGTGCTCGGCGCGGTGATCCCGCTCTTCGCCACGGCGCGACGGGTGAACACGTTCCGTGACAACCGGCGCGAGGCGCGGGCGGCGCAACTGCCGTAACGGTCGGCCGACGGACGGACACGAGGGCCCGGATGCTTCCCGCATCCGGGCCCTCGCGCGTTCCGGGCCCCGCGGCTACGGAAGCGGGCCCGCCGCCGGTCCGGCGGGCTCCAGGCTCCAGATCAGCTCGGCGCGCAGCGGGCCGGTCCGGGCGAGGAAGGCCCCGTGGTCGGGGGCGAGCGCGGCGAGCTGGGAGGCGTGGCACAGGACCGCGGAGCGCTTCGCCTCCCATTCCTCGTCGGTGAGCACCCGCTCGTGGCGGACGGTGAGCCGGTGGCCGCGGGACAGCTCGCGGTAGGCGGCTCCCCAGTCCGCGCTGGCCGCCAGTTCCGCCTCGGCGTCGGGCGTCCCCCAGGCGGGGAGGTGCCCGGTGTAGGGCAGGTCGGCGTACACCCACGGCGCGGGGGCCCCGGCGGCGGCGAGGACGCGTTGGGCGCGCAGCCGTACGGCCTCGTGGTCCGGCTGGTTGGTGGCGAGCGGGAGGAGTACGCGGGTGCCGGGGGCGAGGCCGCCCAGGAGGGCGTCGAGGCCGGTCGGCTCGTCGCCCTCGCCGACGTACGGGCTGTCGGGGTGGTCGATCAGGACCTGCTCCGCGCCGAGCAGCTCGCACGCGCGGGCGTCCTCGGCGCGGCGGACCCGGTAGGCGTCCGCGGGCGAGGTGAACCCGCAGACGCCGTCCCACCAGGAGAGCGGGCTGCCGGGGGCCGGGGGCCCGCCGTGGACGGTGACGACGGCGACGGGGCCGGGCAGCTCGGGCAGCAGGCCGGCGAGGGAGAGCGCGGCGTCGTCGAAGTGCGGCGAGACGACGACGGTGCGCCAGGGCGGCGGCACGGGTGCGGGCACGGTTCCTCCGGGGGGTGCTGGGGGTGGGGCGCTGAAGCGGTGGGCGGGCGGGGCCGGGGGCGGGCGGTCCGTACGCCGTCCCGTGCGGGACGGTCAGCCGGGTGCGGGGCGGCGGCGGGGCGGTTCCAGCGGGGCGAGGGCCGCGTCCCAGGCGGCGTCGTCGCCCTCCCAGCGGCCGGGTCGCGCGGCGACCGTGCCCCACCGGACGCCGGGCGGCAGGGACCCGGCGTCCGGCGGGGGCGTGCGGCGCAGCCACAGCAGGTCGAAGTCGTGGCGCGGGTAGCGGGAGCGCAGCAGCCCGTGCAGGTCGGCGAGGTCGGCGGCGCCGCTCTCGTCGAAGGCGTCGTGGTGGACGTACAGGACACGGGAGTCGGAGGCGGTCAGGGTGCGCCAGCGGGCGGCCAGGTACCGGAACTTCGTCCGGACCCGGTCGAACTGCTCGTCGATGAGGTCCGGGGTCAGCGGGTCGCCGGGCGGTGCGTGGAAGTCGTGGAAGAAGCGGATGCGCGAGCCCCGGTCCAGCGCGCACGCCCCGCCGCTGAAGGGCTCGGTCAGGCCGGGGCGCAGGACGTTGGCGAAGTCGGCCGCGACGGTCTCCCGGACGGAGGCGAGGTCGAGGTCGAGCCAGTCGAAGAAGTGGGCCCGCTCGTCGCCGGTGATCCGGCGGAGCTGGTAGGTCGATTCGCAGTGGTAGCCGAGACCGACGCAGACGTCGTACACGGGGCTCCCGGAAGGCTCGGGGCGGTGGAGAGGGGCGCGGGCGGTCAGGCGCGGGTGCGCCGGAGCAGGACGCCGATGCTGCCGCGTTTGCCGAGGTAGGCGCGGCCGCCGCAGACGGCTTCCATCGCCGGGGCGACGAGCTGGGTCTCGTCGGCCTTCTCCCAGTGCGGGGCGGTCTCCAGCCAGGGGGTCAGCCGGGCGGCGAGCGTCTCGGGTTCGAGGGCGACGAAGACCAGGTCGGCGGGGAGGCGGTCGAGCAGGGCGAGGTCCTGGCCGTAGTACAGCATCTCGATGAGGAGGTAGGCGGCCGCGGGGAGCCGGGGCTCGGCGGCCAGCTCCTCCAGCGACTCGGGCCGGACGCGGACGGCCCCGCCCTCGTGCGCGGCCAGCCGCTGCCGGAAGGCCGGGTTGGGTTCGGTCGCCCGGACGGTGTAGCCCTTGTCCGCGAGCCGGGAGGTGAGAGCGCCCTCGCAGGCCCCTACCTCGACGAGGGGGCCCCGGTCGGGCGGGCAGTGCCCGGCGATCCACGCGACGGTGGTGTCCAGCCGCTCCGCCTCGTAGGGCGAGGCGGCGAACTCCCACGGGTCGGGCACCGAGGCGGCCTCGTCGTCGAGGCTGGCCAGGAGGGCGAACAGCCGGTCGCGTTCGTCGGCCCCGGCCTCGAAGAAGCGCTCGGTGGCGTGGACGCGGCCGGTCTGGACGACGTACTCCGGCAGGGCGGTGCGCAGCAGGTGGCCGCAGTGCCGGTTGACGAAGTCGAGCTTGGCGGCGACCTGGGCGCGATCCAGCGGACGGTCCAGGTCGCTGATGAACTGGAGGTAGGGCGAGTGGCCGACGGCGTGCAGGACGGGCAGCCCCGACGCGGCGGCGCCCACGTCCCGCCCCAGGCGGCCGCGGCTGCGCCGGGTGTCGGCGGGCGAGTGGGTCCACAGGCGGGCCGGGCCCTGCCCGGCCGCCTCCCGGACGAGGGCGGCCAGCACGTCCGGACCGGGTGAGGCGGCCCGCTCGTCGACGGGGCCGACCAGGGGGGCGAGGGCCGCGAGCCGTTCGGCCGGGGGCCGGCCGGCGGGGAGCACGAGGTGTTCGGCGCTCTCGCCGATCAGGACGTGGACCTCGTTCTGTTCGGCGCCGAGCACGGACAGGAAGTCGAGAGCGGCGTCCTCCGCCCGGAGTACCGCCACGATGTCGATCACGAAGAAATCCCCTCGGCAGAACATGGGCAGGAGCGGAGCCCGCCCGCGCCCCGAGGCCGGGGGCGGGGGCGGCCCCGGACGAGCTAATCACCGCCGCCAGAGGTGGTCCAGACCAATTTTCCGCCGATCACACGCTCCCGGCCATGCCCTCGCCCGGCGGCCGAATCCCGCCGCGGCGGTGCCGTAGCACGGCTGTCGCGTCGGCTGCTGGGGCGATTTTCAGCCACTCCGCGGGTTGCCGTCCCCGCCGGGGACGACCCCCGGGAGGCAGGTCGCCCCCGCCGGGGCGACCTGCCTCCCGGCGGGTCTCAGTGCGGTCCGACGCGGCTCAGGAAGTCCCGCGCGATCGACTCCGCCACCCGTTCGAGCAGCGGTCCGGCCTGGGCCATGGAGACGGCCGGGTCCGGTTCCAGCTCGGCCAGGGCGTAGGCGCGGCGGATGCCCGCCTTCTCCAGCGCCTCCGGGGACAGGGCGAGGCGGCCGCAGACCGCGACGACCTCGACCCCGGCGGCGCGGGCGGCGGCGGCGACCCCGGCCGGGGCCTTCCCGTGCAGGGTCTGCGCGTCGAGCGAGCCCTCGCCGGTGATGACGAGCGTCGCGCGGGCGAGCGCGGGGGCGAAGCCGAGGACGTCGAGCATGACCTCGATGCCGGGCCGGAAGCGGGCGCCGAGGGCGGCCAGCGCCCCGTAGCCGATGCCGCCGGCCGCTCCGGCGCCGGGCAGGGCCGCCGTGCCGGGCCCCAGGACCGAGGCGAAGTGCGCCAGGGCGGCGTCGAGGACCGCGACGTCCTCCTCGCTCGCGCCCTTCTGCCGCCCGTACACCTCGGCGGCCCCCCGAGGGCCGGTGAGCGGGTTGTCCACGTCGCTGGCGAGGACCAGGTCGACGTGGGCCAGGCGCGGGTCGAGGCCGGACAGGTCGGCCTCGGCCAGCTCCGCGAGCCCGCCGCCGCCCGGTCCGACGGGCTTGCCGTCCGCGTCCAGGAAGCGGGCCCCGAGGGCGGTGAGCATCCCGGCGCCGCCGTCCGTGGTGGCGCTGCCGCCGACCCCGAACACGATCGTCGCCGCCCCCGCGTCGAGCGCGGCCCGCAGCAGCTCGCCGGAACCGAGGGTCGTGGCCGTGAGCGGGGCGAACACCCCCGCGGGCAGGCGCTGGAGGCCCGACGCCTCGGCCATCTCCACCACGGCCGTCTCCCCGCGCAGCGCGTACGCCGCCATCACCGGCTCCCCCAGCGGGCCGGTCACCCGTGCCTCGCGGCGCTCGAACCCGGCGGCCACCGCCGCCGCGACCGTGCCGTCGCCGCCGTCCGCGACCGGCAGGGCCTCCACCCGTACGCCGGGGGCCGCGCGCCGCAGCCCGGCCGTCACCCGCTCCGCGACCTGCACGGCCGTGAGCGAGCCCTTGAACTTGTCCGCCGCGACCAGCACGCGAGCGGTCTCCACATCTGCTCCGTCCGTCATCTGCATCCCTTGCTGTCGAACAGGCAGTCGCGCCGCCCCGACCCTAGCCGCCCGACCCCCGCCCTGCCCATGGGCGTCCTCGACCGCGCGCGAGGGCACGGGGGATTCAAGCGCAGGGAAGCGGCGCGGGAACGGGAGGGCCGGGGAGCCGGGCGCACGGGAGGCGTCAGCCCTGCTGGGCCTCGGGCTTGGCCCCCGCGTCCCGCACCGACTCCTCGCGGTCGGCGACCAGCGCCTCGGTGCGGTGGCCGCGCGCGATGTAGTCGCGCACCACGAGTTCGACGGCGTCCTGGGGGTTGCCGACGCCCGCCAACACCATGGCTTCGACGACGAGTTCGGCGTCCAGACTGACGTTCACCTTGGCCATGGCCGGACCCTACACCGCCGTATACCGGTCGCGTGGCCCGTTCCGGCCTCCGTACCCTCGGCCCCATGACTCTCGTCGCGATCCTCAGCGGGGCCGGCATCTCCACCGACTCCGGCATCCCCGACTACCGGGGGCCGAGCGGCGTGTGGCGGAAGGACCCGGAGGCGGAGAAGCTCGTCACCTACGACTTCTACATGGGCGACCCGGAGATCCGCCGCCGCTCCTGGCGACTGCGCCGCACCAGTCCCGTGTGGAAGGCCGAGCCGAACGCCGCCCACCGGGCGGTGGTGGAGCTGGAGCGGTCCGGCACGCCGGTCCGGGTGATCACCCAGAACGTCGACGGACTGCACCAGCGAGCCGGGCTGCCCGAGCGCAAGGTCATCGAACTCCACGGCACGGCACGGCAGGTGGTCTGCACGCGGTGCCACGCCCGGTCCTCGATGGCCGAGGCCGTCGAGCGCGTCGAGGCGGGCGAGCCCGACCCGGCGTGCACGGGGTGCGGGGGCGTCCTGAAGTCGGCGACGGTCATGTTCGGCGAGCGGCTGGACGCGCGGGTGCTGGCCGACGCGACGGCGATCGCCAAGGGGTGCGAGGTGTTCGTCGCGGTCGGCACGACGCTCCAGGTGCAGCCCGCCGCCTCGCTCGCCGGGATCGCGGTCGAGCACGGGGCCCGGCTGATCGTGGTGAACGCGGAGCCGACCCCGTACGACGCGCTCGCCGACGAGGTCGTCCGCGAGCCGATCGGCACGTCGCTGCCGAAGCTGCTGGCGGGGCTGGCCGCCGCCTGAGCCGGGCGGCGGGCCTCAGCCGTCCAGGCCCGCCCGGACCCGGCGCGAGGGCTGGAAGACGTACAGGTCGAGGATGTCCGGGGCGTCGGCCAGTCCGGGGCCGCCCGCCGCGGCCCAGGCGGCGATGTCCCGCTCGGCGTGCTCGTCGTTGACCAGGCCCAGCCAGACCGGGCGGCCCCCGGCGCGGCGGCCCTCGGCGGAGGGCTGCACGACGACGACGTTGCCCTGCTCGCAGGCGTCCAGGCAGTCGACCGCCCGTACGGTGGCGGCGCCCGCCAGCCCCGAGCGCAGCCGGGCCAACTGCCCCGCGTGGTCGACGCCCGCGATCTTCGGCGTGCCGCAGCAGCAGCCCCGGCAGACGCTGACGGTGGGCCGGGGCGCGCCCTGGGCGGGTACGTCCTTGCGGGAACGGCGGCTCATGGGGCACTTCCCGTCGCGGTGGGTGGGGCGGTCGTGGTGATCGCCCACGACTCTACCGAGGGCGCGGCGGCCTCGAACACCTGCTCCTCCCCCGTCCGGGTGGGGTAATGTGGACGGCTGCGAAGGGGAGTAGCCCCGCAAACCGGTCGTCGACACACTGGAGCCTTCGGGCTCCCGGTGGCCGGGCCCGTGGATTCCCGCGGGCGGGCGAGACCTTCGGTCCTGTATGACCCGCCCGCGCCCCGCGGGCGCCGCCGTCATGCCGGGCCGAGCGGTCCTCCGAAAAGCCCCGAGCGGCACTTCGCGGAAGGCCCCGGTCCCGGCCCGCACAGAAAGCACCCGGAATGCACCTGGACCTCCTGGCGATCCTCACCGCCTTCGGGCTCATCTTCCTCGCCGAGCTGCCCGACAAGACGATGTTCGCGTCGCTGGCGATGGGCACGCGGATGCGCCCCCTCTACGTCTGGTTCGGGACCTCGTCCGCGTTCGTCGTGCACGTGGCCATCGCCGTCGGCGCGGGCAGCCTGCTGGGGCTGCTCCCCGACTGGATCGTCAAGCTCGTCTCGGCCTCGCTCTTCGCGTTCGGCGCGTTCCTCCTGCTGCGCGGCAGCGGCGGGGACGAGGAGGAGGGCGCGGAGGTGAGGACGGTGACCGGGTTCTGGCCGGTCTACTCGACCGCGTTCACGGCGGTCTTCATCAGCGAGTGGGGCGACCTGACCCAGATCACCACGGCCAACCTGGCCGCGAGCAACGGCACGTGGTCCACCGCGATCGGCTCGGCCGCCGCCCTGATGTCCGTCTCCGCCCTCGCGCTGCTCGCGGGCCGGTTCATCGCGCAGCGGGTGCCGCTGAAGACGGTGCAGCGCATCGGCGGGATCTGCATGGCGGGCCTCGCGCTCTGGACGGCCGTGGAGATCTTCACCGGCTGAGGCGCGGGCGCCTCGGCCCCCGGCTGCCGCCGCCGGGGGCCGGGGGCCGGGACTCAGAACAGCGCGGGCACGGTGTCCTGCGTGCCGTTCTCGAACGCGAGCAGCCGCTGCTTGCGGTCGAGGCCGCCGCCGTATCCGGTGAGGCTGCCGGAGGCCCCGATCACCCGGTGGCACGGCACGATGATCCCGATCGGGTTCTTGCCGTTGGCCAGGCCGACGGCCCGCGAGGCGCCCGGCTTGCCGAGCCGTTCGGCCAGTTCGCCGTACGTGCGGGTCTCGCCGTACGGGATCTCCAGCAGCTCCGCCCACACGCTGCGCTGGAACGGCGTGCCCTCCAGGCGCAGGGGGAGGTCGAACGCGGTGCGTTCGCCGGCGAAGTACGCCGCGAGCTGGCGGACCACCTCGCCGAAGGGCTCGGCGTCCGGCGTCCCGAAGGCCTCCTGGGGCGGGCGGTGGCGCTGGTCGGTCATGTACAGGGCGGACAGCACGCCGTCGGTGGCGACCAGCGTCAGCGGGCCGTACGGGCTGTCGACGACGGTGTGCCGCTTGGTCGCCGGGCGCCCGGCGGTCTCGGCGGCCGGGCCGGTCGTGGGCATGGCGGTCATGGGCGGGGTCCTTCGCTGTGCGGGGCGGGCAGGTGGTTGACGGGGTGGTCGTCCACCGTCCAGAGGTACTGGACGGCGTACGCCCGCCAGGGGCGCCAGGCGGCCGCCCGCGCGGTGAGGGCGGCGGGGGTCGCCGGAAGGCCGAGCCGGGCGGCCGCCCGGCGGATGCCCAGGTCGGTGGGGAGGAAGGCGTCGGGGTCGCCCAGCGCGCGCATGGCGATCGCCTCGACCGTCCAGGGGCCGAAACCGGGCAGCGCGCGGAGCGCGGCGCGGGCCCGTTCCCAGTCCGCGCCGGTGTCCAGCCGCAGCCGGTCCTCCGCGAGGGCGGCGACGAGCGTGGTGAGGGTGGTGCGGCGGGTGCGCGGCAGGGCCAGGGCCTCGGGGTCCAGCTCGGCCAGCGCCTCCGGGCCGGGGAACAGATGGGTCAGTCCGCCCTCGGGGTCCTCGACCGGGACGCCGTGCGCGGTCACCAGCCGGGCCGCGTGGGTCCGGGCGGCGGCGGTGGAGACCTGCTGGCCGAGCACGGCGCGCACCGCGAACTCCGCGCCGTCCACCGTCCGGGGCACCCGGCGGCCGGGGCCCGCCTCGACCAGCGGGGCGAGCAGCGGGTCGGTGCGCAGCCGGTCGTCCACGGCGACCGGGTCCGCGTCCAGGTCGAGCAGCCACCGGCAGCGGCTGATGGCCCGCGCCAGGTCGCGGGGGTCGGTGAGCGAGAGCCGGCAGGCGATGTGGCCGGGCCGCGGGCTCAGGGTCGCGATGCCGTGCCCGTACGGGAGGGCGAGGGTGCGGCGGTACGCGCCGTCGCGCCACTCCTCCACACCGGGGACGGCGGTCGCGGCGAGGTGGCCGAAGAGGTTGCTCGGGTTGAGCGGCGCCCGGTACGGCAGGCGCAGCGTGATGGCGCCCGGCACGGCGGCGGCTTCGGGGCCCGTGGCCGCGCGGGCGCGCAGTGCGCCGGGGGCCAGGGCGAAGACCTCGCGGACCGTCTCGTTGAAGGCGCGGACCGAGGAGAACCCGGCGGCGAACGCCACCTGAGCCATGGGCATCCCGGTCGTCTCGATCAGGAGCCGCGCGGTCTGGGCCCGCTGGGCGCGGGCCAGGGCGAGCGGGCCCGCGCCCAGCTCGGCGAGCAACTGGCGCTCGATCTGCCGGGCGGAGTAGCCGAGCCGGGCCGCGAGGCCCGGCACGCCCTCGCGGTCGACGACGCCGTCCCGGATCAGGCGCATCGCGCGGGCCACCGCGTCGGCGCGGGCGTTCCACTCGGGGGAACCGGGGCTGGTGTCGGGGCGGCACCGCTTGCAGGCCCGGAACCCGGCCTGCTGGCAGGCGGCGGCGCTCGGGAAGAACGTCATGTTGCGGGCCTTGGGCGGCACCACCGGGCAACTGGGACGGCAGTAGATCCCGGTGGTCAGGACCGCGGTGAAGAACCACCCGTCGAAGCGGGCGTCCTTGGACTGGACGGCCCGCACGCAGCGCTCGGTGTCGGTGTGCATGGTCCAAGGATCGGTCACCGGCCGGGTCATGGCTGGCGGAAATCCGACATGGACCCACGCGGAAATCCGGTGGCCGGATCCGCCGGCGCGGGGCGCGGTCGCGCGAGGGCACCGGGTCAGCCGTGCGCCGCGAGGGCTTGCGCGAACCGCGCGTAGGCGTGCGCGTCGTGCAGCACGAACCGCACCTCCTCCACCGGCGCCGCGCTCCGCGCCAGGACCTCGGCGACGGCGATCCGGGCCCCGTCGTCCATCGGCCAGCCGTAGACGCCGGTGGAGATCGCCGGGAACGCGACGGACCTGGCCCCCGACTCGGCGGCGACGCGCAGCGATCGGCGGTAGCACGAGGCCAGCAGGGCGGAGCGGTCCTGGTCGGCGGAGAAGACCGGGCCGACCGTGTGCACGACCCAGCGGGCGTGGAGGCGGCCGGCGGTGGTGGCGACGGCCTCCCCGGTGGGCACCCCCTCGGCGTAGTGCGAGGCGCGCAGTTCGCGGCAGGCGGCGAGGATCTCCGGGCCGCCCCGCCGGTGGATCGCGCCGTCCACTCCCCCGCCGCCGAGCAGCGAGGAGTTGGCCGCGTTGACGATGACGTCGACGCGCTGCTCGGTGATGTCGCCGAGGACCAGGCGGACCGCGGGCGGGAGGGAAGCGCTCATGCGGACATCATGCCGCGCGCCGGTCCCGCCGTGCGGGGACGCGTGCCGGCCACTGCGCACCGATCAGCGACCGGAAGGGCACAATGCCCGCATACGCGGCATTCCGCGTGGTCGGGCAGCGGATCAGGAGGGAGGGGCGGTCGGTGTCCTCGGAGAAGTCGGCGCCCTCACACGACACGCGCGTCGGCGGACCGCCCGGCGCCGGCACGCCGCGCGGCAGGCGCCGGGCGCGGCGCGAGCAGCTCACCCGGTTGCGGGACGACGAGTCGACCCTGCTGGACCGGCTCTACGGCACGGAGTTCGAGGGGTACGCCTTCCCCCGGCCGCACGAGGTGGACGAGCGCGCCGCAGTCGCCCGTACGCGCTTCGCCCTGCGCCACGGGCGGGAGCTGTTCCTCGCCGGGGCGGAGACGCGGTCCATCGAGGCGACGATCGTCGCGGTCACCGCGCACTGGGGGATGGACCACATGACGGTCGACGTCACCGCGCGGACCATCCAGGCCCAGTACGCGCCGCCGGGGGCCCGCCCGCTCACGATGATGACGGAGACCGGGTCGGACGACAGCCGCGACCTGCGGCAGTTGGGTGAGCTGAGCGCGCTCGCCCACCGGGTGCTGGACGAGGACCTGAGCCCGCCGGCAGCCGAGCGCGAACTGACCCGCATCATCGCGCTGAAGGGCTTCTGGCCCTGGTGGACCAAGGTGCTCGGCGGGGCGCTGCTGGCCGCCATGCTGTGCGTCCTCGCCTCGGGGACACCGAAGGCCGCGGTCGTCGCGCCCGTGGTCTTCCTCGTGGGCAACCGGTTCGGCTGGGCGCTCGGCGCGAACGGCCTGCCCTCGTTCTACGTCACCGGCCTCCAGACCGCCGCGGTCATCGGGCTGACGATGTTCCTGGCCGACGCCCACGTCCTGAGCGGGGGCGAGGCGGCGAGCGTCGCGGCGGCCAACATGGTGCTGCTGCTGCCGATCCTGTCGGTGGTGAGCCTCGCGGAGGACGCGATCTCCGGGTTCCGGGCGATGGCGTCCGGGCGGCTGATCAGCGTGGGCATGTTCCTGGCGGCGATGGTCGGCGGGATCTCCCTGGTGGGGTTCCTGCTGCGGGACGCCGACGTGGACGCCCGCAACACGGCGTTCCGCGTCCTGCCGTTGGCGCTGAGCCTGGTGACCTCGGCGGTCGGCGCCCTCGGCAACGCCATCTTCATGGGCGGGCCGCCCCGCCTGCTGCCGTGGGCGGCGGGGGCGGGCGTGCTGGGCGGCCTCGTCAACGGCGTCCTGCACCAGGAGCTGCACCAGCCCACCCCGCTGGCGGTGCTGGGCGCGGCGGCGGTCCTCGGCGCGGCGGCCGGGGCGGCGGCGCCGGTCCTGCGCATCCCCTCGCGCGCGCTGGTGGTGCCCGGCATCGCGGGCGCGCTGCTGCCCGGACCCGACGTCTACCGCAGCCTGCTGCAGTACGCGCTGCACGTGCCGGGGGCGGGCGGTTACGCGGTGCTGGCCTTCGTCACCACGGCCGCCATCGGTGTGGGCACCGTGCTCGGCAACCACCTCGGCGGAGCGGCGCAGCGCCGCTGGGCGCCCGCCTCCCGCACCGTGCGGGGATCGTGCCCGCCCTGACGCCCGGCCGGTTCAGGAGGCCGCCCGCAGCCGCCGCCATACGGCCCTGGCGGCGTGGTGGCCGGACATGCCGTGCACGCCCGGACCGGGCGGGGTCGCGGAGGAGCAGAGGAAGACCGCCGGGTGCGCGGTCGCGTACGGGACGCGGGCGAGCTTGGGACGGATCAGCGTCTGGAGGCCGGAGAAGGCCCCGCAGGCGATGTCGCCGCCGACGTAGTTGGCATTGCGCGCGGCCAGCTCGGGCGGGCCCGAGACCGCGCGGGCGAGCACCAGGTCGTGGAAGCCGGGGGCGAAGCGCTCCAGTCGGCGCTCGATGACCTCGGTGGCGTCGCCCTCCCAGCCGGCCGGGACGTGCCCGTACACCCAGAAGACATGGCGGCCCTCGGGGGCGCGGGAGGGGTCGACCAGACTCGGCTGGGCGGTGATGAGGAAGGGTTCGCTCGGGTCGCGGCCCTCGACGGCGGCCCTGAGCGCCGCGTCGATGGCTCCGGCGGTGGGGCCGACGTGGACGGTGCCGGCGCGGCGGGCCTGCGGCGCGGTCCAGGGGACCGGCCCCGACAGCGCGTAGTCGATCTTGAAGGCGGAGGCGCCGTAGCGGTAGCGGTGGTAGGCGCCGCCGAGGCCGGCGATGCGGGCGAGCGCGGAGGGCGAGGTGTCGAAGACGTAGGCGCGGGCGGGCGGCAGCTCGTCGAGGCGCTTGACCTCGCTGCCGGTGCGGATCGTGCCGCCCTGTTCGCGCAGGAGGGAGGCGAGGGCGTCGGAGATGGCCTGCGAGCCGCCGCGCGGGACCGGCCAGCCGTTCTCGTGGGCGGCGAGGGCGAAGACGAGGGCGATGGCCCCGGTGGCGAATCCGCTGGTGGGGGCGATGGTGTGGGCGGCGAGGCCGGCGATCAGGCCGCGCGCCCGCTCGCCGTCGAACCGCCGGGAGAGCCAGGTCGCGGGCTGGAGGCCGAGGAGGCCGAAACGGGCCAGACGGAAGGGGTCGCGGGGCAGCCCGTCCCAGGGGGTGCGCAGGAAGTCGGCGGCCAGGGTGTCCCAGTGGCCGAGGAAGGGGGCGACGAGGCGGCGGTAGGCCCCCGCGTCCTCGGGGCCCAGCGACATCGCGCTCTCCCCGACCGACCGGGTGAGCACGGCGGCGGCCCCGTCCGCGAAGGGGTGGGCGAGGTCGATCTCGGGGTGCAGCCACTCCAGGCCGTGCCGGGCCAGGGGCATCGCCCGGAAGGCCGGCGAGCCGACGCCGAGCGGGTGCACGGCGGAGCACGGGTCGTGCCGGAACCCCGGCAGGGTCAGCTCCTCGGTGCGGGCTCCCCCGCCGACCGCGGCGTGCGCCTCGTGGACCTCCACCGAGAAGCCCCGGCGGGCCAGTTCGACCGCGGCGGTCAGTCCGTTGGGCCCCGCGCCCACCACGACCGCGTCGAGCATCGTCGGCACCTTGGGACTCCTTCGTCGGCCGGCAGGCGGACTCCCAGGGTATGCGGCCGCGCCGGCGGCGGGATCGGCGCCCGCCGGGGCCGGCCGCGCCGGTCAGCCGCCCGCGCGCAGCGCCGCCAGGACGCGCTCGGCGGTCGCCGCGTCGCGGGCCGCGGTGAAGGGCAGGTCGTTGCCGCCCGCGATGCGGAACGGGCCGCCCGACATGGTGGCCTGCGCGCCGCCCGCCTCGGTGACGAGCAGCAGCCCCGCCGCGTGGTCCCACGCGTACTCCCAGTTGAACGCGACGGCGTCGAGGTCGCCGCGCGCCACCGCGAGGTACTCCAGGCCCGCCGAACCGCAGGGGCGGGCGCGGACGCCCTCGGTGCGCAGCCCGAGCAGGGCGCGCTTCTGGGCCTCGGTGGTGTAGTCGGGGTGGGACATCGCCACGTCGAGCACGGCGTCGGGGTCGGGCGCGCCGGAACGTATCGCCTCGCCGTTCAGCGTCGCGCCCCGGCCGCGCACGGCCACGGCCATCTCGCCGAGGACGGGCGCGTACGTCCAGGAGGCGTGGACCTCGCCGTGCCGGGCGAGGGCGACCAGCGTGCAGAACCCGGCCTCGCCGCGCACGAACTGCCGGGTGCCGTCGACCGGGTCGACGATCCAGACCGGGGCGTCGCCGCCGAGGGCGTCGCACACCGACGGGTCGGCGTGCACGGCCTCCTCGCCGACCACGACCGAACCGGGGAGCAGCTCGGTGAGGGCGGCGGTCAGGTGCTCCTCCGCCCTCCGGTCCGCCGTGGTGACGAGGTCGTGCGGGCCGCTCTTCTCGATGATGTCGTGGGCGGCGAGCTGCCGGTGGCGGGGCAGGATCTCGTCGGCGGCCGCGGCGCGCAGGGCCGCCTCGACCTCGGTGAGCGACCCGGCGTCCCCGGCGGTCCCGTACAGGAAGTCATCGATCATGACTCCAGCTAAGCACGGGTCCCCGGCCTTCCGCCGGTGGGACGGGGACGGCTCCGCGTCGGCGGGGGTCCGCGAAGGGCGCGGGCGGCGCCTCAGACCCAGTCGCGCAGGGCGGGCGGGTCGCAGAGTTCCAGCACCACCTCGCCGGTCTCCGACTCGCTCCCGGCGACGGGCCGCACGCGGGCGCCGACCGTCACCAGGTGCGGGGCCGCCCCCACGATCCGGCAGCGGAAGACGAAGCCCTCGGGGAAGCGCACCAGGGACTCGTTGCGGGCCGCCTCGGTGTAGCGGTGGACGACGGCGGTCCGGACGACCACGCCGTGGCCGGTCGTGCGTTCGGGCTCCAGTTCGCTCGACGCGCACACCGGGCACAGCAGCCGCCGGAACGAGGCGGTGCCGCACCAGCGGCAGCGGTGGTAGGAGAGGCCGCACTCCTCGTGCGCCTTCTGGACGGTGCCCATACCTGTGTGGGACACGGCTCGACCCCCTGCGCTCGACTCGGACGCGCCGCCCCGGCTGACGGCGTGCCCGCACCATATGGCACTCAGTGTCGGGCAGTAAAGGCACTGAGTGCCGAAAATTCGTCAGCTTTTCGCGACGGCGTCCTCGATCTGCTGGACCACGCGCCACATGGGCGTGTCCTTCCGCGCGACCATCACGATGACCTCCCCGCCCCCCGAGACGGAGGCGGGCGCGGCCGGCCGGGCGGGCGCGGCGGCGGGCTCGGGGGCGAGGTCTCGTCCACCGGCCGCGCCCGAGGGCCGCGCCCAGACCTCCCG
Source organism: Streptomyces sp. NPDC041970 (assembly GCF_055588985.1). Taxonomy (NCBI): domain Bacteria; kingdom Bacillati; phylum Actinomycetota; class Actinomycetes; order Kitasatosporales; family Streptomycetaceae; genus Streptomyces; species Streptomyces sp. NPDC041970. The sequence goes on along the minus strand of NZ_JBVJCD010000040.1, from coordinate 777 downwards.
CACCAGGGCGAGGGCGTGGTCGACGGCCGCCTCCGGGTCCCCCGCGCCGCCCGAGCGCAGCCACAGGCGCAGCCCGTTGTTGTGCGCGGCGACGACGGAGGCCGCGATCACCTCGGCCCGCAACTCCCCGTCGCCGCCCTCGCCGAACCGGGCCCGGAGATGGGCGGCGAGCGTCTGCTCGTAGCGGCGCACCACGGACAGCTCGTACGTCCGCAGCCCCGGCACCTCGCGGGTGAGCCGGTAGCGCTGGACGGAGAACTCGGGGTTGGCCGCGTACATCCGCAGCACGATGAGCGCCGCGTCGCACACCGCGGCCACCGGGTCGGCGTCGTCCACCGCGGCCAGGAACTCGGTCATCTCGGCGAGGCACCGCTCGTGGTCCGGGAAGACCACGTCCTCCTTCGAGGGGAAGTAACGGAAGAACGACCGGCGCCCCACCCCGGCCCGTGCCACGATGTCGTCCACCGTCGTCCGCTCGAAGCCCCGCTCCAGGAAGAGCTGGAACGCGGCCTGGGCGAGCGCCTCCCGCATGGGCGCCTTCTTCTCGGGTCCTCGTGCCTCGCTCATGCGGCGAAACGTAGCACCGGACGAGGGGTTTTGGCACTGCGTACCTTTACAGAGGGTACTGAGTGCCATAATCTCGTCATCACTACGACCACACCCAGGTGGACCCCAGGTAGGCAGGAGAGCCGGCGTGAGCTTGAGGATCGTTGTCTGTGTGAAGTACGTGCCCGACGCGACCGGTGATCGGCGTTTCGGTGATGACTTGACGGTGGA
>NZ_JBVJCD010000039.1:11986-62378 GCF_055588985.1 Streptomyces sp. NPDC041970 | reverse complement strand
CCCCGCCCCCCGTGTAGGTCCTCCCCCTTTCTCCCCGGATTCCTCTTTCCGCCCCCTCCCCGACGGTGAAGGAGGGTCGGTTGGGCCCCCCCCTCGGTGCCCCCCCACCGGGCACGGGCGGCCCCGCGGGGCGCCCTCGACATGCGGTCGGCGAAGTGGGAATCGGGCGCCGGCTCGGGGAAGTTCGCGTGCGACGTCCACGACGGAACCCAGGTCGCGACCTCGTAGAACCCCTCAGCACGCCATCGATCGAGCTTCTCGTCGGAGCGGGATCGCTCGCACGCGGCCCGCACCGCCCGTCCCAGGCGGGCGAAAGCCGCCCGGACCCCCTCCAGATCCCCACGCAGCCGCAGCGGGAAGCTCCCCTCCTCCGCGTCGAACTCCCGCCTCGGAACCTTGGTGGTCTCGTCCATGGCCGGGATCATGACAGCCCACGGAGAGGCCCCCGGCACTGCCCACGGCCAACCACCACGCCCGACCAGCAAGCGGTCCACGTCTGCCTGTACGTGGCGGAACGCTCGGAGGAGCACGCCGACATCCAGCTCCGCGAGCGTGCCGACCTCGGGAACCGGGACCAGGTGCGAACGGCGGAAGCGGCCTCCCTCGTGCTCGACCCCGCCCTTCTCATGGGCGCCCTCGATGCCGGGACGGCAGGAGAAGGCGTCGAAGCCGTAGTGCGAGCGGAAGGCCACCCGCCTCAACGGCTCCCGGAGACGGAGGCCCCGCCCGGGCGTGCGGCTGCCGCACCGCCCGGAACGCACCGATGTGACCGCACCGCCGGACTTCGACGAGGCGGTGATGTCAGCGCCCGTGACTAGTCTTCGGGCATCGTCGCAGGCGAGCGGCGCCCCGGGGGGCGTTGTGCCGAATTCGGGGACAGGGAAAGGCGGAGACGCACATGGGTTGGCTGGCCGCGGGTGACACGTACGAGATCGCGCTCAGGGAGGGGCGGGTGGTGGCGAGGTCCGCCGCGGGCCAGGGGCCGAGCAGCCCGCCCGAAGAGATACGGGACGATCCGGCGGTGCTCGGACTCCAGCGGTTCGCCGAGTGGATGGAGTGGCACGCGGCCGGGTGCGTGAAGCAGGTGGAGACCTGGATGGTGTCCTCGCTGCCCGTGCCCACCGCCCTGCTGGCGCAGGTATGGCCCGACGAGGCATGGCGCAGCGCGCTGCGCGATCTCGTCGTGGTCGGCGGGGTCCCCGAGGAGACCGGATTCCTGCGGGGCGTCGAGAGGACCGGGGACGCCGGCGGGCTGCCGCTCGTGGTGACGACCGGCGGTGACACCCTTCCCATCTCGTCCCCCACGGTGACCCTGCCGCACCCGGTCCTCCTTCCGCAGTTGGAGGAACTGCGGTCCCACGCAGCCGAGTTCGGTGTCTCCCAAGGGGTCGAGCAGCTCCACCGGTCCACCTGGCGCAAGCCGGAGGCGGCCGACGCCCTCGCGGACGAGGCCGCGACGTTCGCCGGCGCGTACTACGAGTCCTGGTACCGCCTGGCAGGTCGGGCCACCGCCCTCGGCCACAAGGTCGGCGGCGACCACGCCACCGTCCGCGTCCAGGAATCGGGACGGACCCTCACCGCGGCGGTCCGCATCGGCAACGCCTACGACAACGCCGACGGGGCGACGGTCGGCGAAGTGGTCTGGAGCACCCCCCACGGCTCCCCGCTGCCACTCACCGACGTCGGCCCCGTCGCCTGGTCCGAGGGAATGCGCATGGCCGCCGCCCTGCACGCCGGACGCACGGTGACCGCGGGCCACCCCGCCGGCTGAACGGCGCGCGACGCCGGGGGCGAGCGGACGGGCGCCCCGATGACGACCCTGCCCGCCGCACAGGACGAGACCAGCACCGACGGGGCGGGCCCCGGGGACACACAGCTCCTCGCACGCCCCGGCACAGCCACGGAAGAAGGCGCCGACACCATGGACAGCACGAAGACGGAGACCCTCGCGGGGGGCGGCACGACGGAGGACGTGGAGGAACTGCTGCGGGCCGGCGCGGTCCTGCCGCCGGGCGCCGCCAGAGGCGGCGCCCGGGCCGTCCCCGTGGTCGCCCAGACCTACCGGCATCCCGCGCTCGCCGACGACCAGGTCGTCGTCCGTCTGGTATCCGTGGAACCGGGCGACGACCCCGGTACGGGATTCCTCGGCCTGCGGGCCGAGGGCGAGCCGGTGGAGGTCGGGGTGGGGCAGCCGCGGGCGCTGGGCTTCCCGGAATGGGTTCTCGTCCACCACCCCGAGGACGGCCACCTCGCCATGTCCGTCCTCGAACGCATGGAGAAGATCTCGCGGACGGCGAAGTCCAGGCCGAAGCGGGCGCGCGCGTCCTTCGAGGAGATCGGCCGGGAACTCGCGGGCGCCGTACCGCACGTGCTCCCCACCTTCTACGAGCAGGCGGGCCGGGTGTTCCTGGACGCCGACGAGAAGTCGTACGCCTCCATGATGTTCTCCCACGCGCGCAGGGCGGAGACCGCGCACGGGCTGCCGTTCGACGAGGAGCGCATGGACACGGTCTTCCTCGAGTTCTCCCTGGCCGACGCCGTGCAGCCGGCCATGCTCTCCAGCTACGCGAAGGGGCTGTCGTCCCGCTCCCGGCTGACGCCCGGCAGGGCGCTGCGGCACGTGCGCGGACTCTTCGTACGGCTCGCGGCACACGGATTGGCCCCCTCGGGCCCCGCCGTGGGCGATCTGCGCAGGCTGGCGAAGGCGGCCGCGGGCAAGGGCGCGTTCGACGTGGAGGTCGACCATCTGCGGCAGATGCTGGTGCAGCCGGGCACGGCCAAGGCCCCCACGAGCTGGTGGAAGGCGAACACGAAGGCGCTGCTGGAACTCACCCGGCGGGAGCCCGCCTTCCGCGGCGTCCTGCTGGGCATGATGCCCGCGGGCTGGGAGCCTCACGAGCTCACGTACTGGGCGGAGTTGCTGGAGGAGACCGGCGCTCTCGCCGGGCTGTTCGACCCCGCGCTCCCCGCGGACGTACGCCCTCCCGACGGCACCGCCGGCTGGGCGAGCAGGCTGCTGGAGGCCGTGCCGCCCCGCGATCTGTACCCGCTCTTCGACCGGATGGCCGACGTCCTGCGCACCGAACTGGCCGCCGCCGACGCCTCGCTCCCCGCGCCCATGGACGCCGCCCTCCTCGACCGGCTCCTGGCCCTGGGCATAGCGCTGTCCGGCCCGAGATGCTGTTGTGAGCAGATCCAGTTGGACGCGTGGGCGCAGGAGGACGACCGGAGCGATCTCCTCGCCCTGCGGGCCGACGCCCGCTTCCGCCCGGCCTTCCGAAGGGGCTGCGACCGGTATGTGGGCGGCAGGGAACACACCTTGCTGGCCGCGTCCCCCGGCGGGCGGCCGATGCTCGCCGACTGGGTGGCGCATACGGCCCGCGCGTACCTTCCCGCCGAGTTGAGCGCCTTCTCCTCGCGGTACTCCACCCCTCTGTACAGACTGCGGGAGCTGTCGGGAGAGATCCTGGCCGTCGCCGAGGCGGAGGTACGGGCCGCCCTGGCCCCCGGTCTCGCCCCCGCCCTCACCCGCGCCCTGCGGTCCGGAATACTCGACGAACTGGGCTGGCCCGCCTGGGACGAGGCGGTCGCGGCGCTGGACGCGCCGGACCCGGCGGAGGAGATCAAGGTCGCCGACGCCTGGCCCCACCTCGTCCTCCGGGCGAACAGGCAGATCAGGGTGATCGGCGGAGAAGGCGCCGTACTCGCCCACACGCTGGAGGTCCCGGCCGGGACGCCCCCCCTCGCCCACGTCGAGTGCCACTACGTCGACGGTGAACTGGGCGTGTACTGGCAGCCGGTGGACGGGTCCGGCGCGTACGTCCACTGGCCGCGCAGTGCCCCGGAGCCGGCCCCCTCCGGGTACCCGATCCCCCGCATGAGCGGGATCCGTTGGAGCGACGAGGGCACAGGGGTGTGCACCCTGCCGCTGCCCGGCGGAGGACGGGCCACCGGGGGTGGCGTGGTGCGTCCGGGAGATGCCGCCTTCCCGCACGAGCGGCAGCTGCTCAGTGACGGGACGTCGTTCTGGGTACTGGCGCGGGACGGGGACCATCCGCACCGGGAGCCCCGGTGGTACACGTACGATCCGGTCACCGACACGGTGGGCGAGACCGGTATGCCGGACTGGTTCGGCGAGGGCCTGCGCGCCGCCCCGCCGGGGAGCCGGTTGCTGGCGGCCCGGTTGCTGCCGGCCTTCTCCGCCGGACCGGGGCCGCTGTGCGCGCCGGTGGACGGCCTGATCGGCTGGCGCGTGCTGGAACTGCCGGACGGCTCCATGCGGGCCGAGGACCTCGCCGGACGCGCCGTCGTCCTGCCCAAGGGGGCGGAACCTCCCCGGCATGTGCTGGAGTTCCCCGGAACCGGCCGCTTGCTGGCGGTGACCTCTGAGTACGGCACCATCAAGGTGCTCGACGGCGAGGGCGACGGCCGCGTGGTGGCCCTGGTTCCGCGAGGAGAGGGCACTGCCGCCGGCTTCGCCGCCGGAACCCGGCTTCTGCCACCCCTGAACTTCTGGCACCTGCTACGGCCCCGCGACCCCCAGGGCTCCGCGGCGCTCCGCCGGATCGGCGAGGAGACCGTGGCGGAACTGCTGGCCGCCGCCGTCGCCGAGCGGCAGGAGGACGCCGGGGACGAGGCGTCCGGCGCGGGCGGCCCGAGCCGGCTGGTCGACCTGATCAGCACGCTGCTGCCGGAGGTGGGCCACCACGCGCTGCGCACGGGCATCGCCGGAATGGTGCGGTACGCAGCCGAGTACCAGAGCGTCCTGAACGCGGCGCGCGCCCGTTTGGACGCCGCCGTCCTCGCCGCCGGGGGCGCGAAGGAGAACGCGCGGGAGGAGGACGTCCGGGAGGAGGGTCGTGGCGAGGGGGGCGGCGGTCCGGAATGCGACCCGCCGGAGAACGCCGCGCGGGCGGGTGCGCCGGAGACGGGCGGACCGCGGACGGCCGCTTCCGGACCAGGCGCACCGGAGCCGAACGGCCTGCGGGCGGAGTCGGTGGGCGCGGCCCCCCGGGGCGACCTGCCCGAGCCTCCCGACGACGAGACCCTCGCCAGGGCGGTGGGCGGCCTCGACCTGGTCGCCGGCCGTCACCTCAGCTCATACGAACACGACCTCTTCAAGGCCCTGGGGTTGATCGGCGACCTGATCCGGACGCCCATCGGGACCGAGCAGGACGGCAGGCCGGCGTCCCTGGACCCGATCGACGTCCTGAACTGGCGCGACCTGCCCTCGATGGCGGCCCCGCTCGCCCTGCGGGCCGCTTCCCCGGCCACTCCGGACGTCGACCGCGCGGCGCAGCACGCGTACTTCGCCGAAGCGACCGCCCGAGGGCTCTCGGAACTGAATCCCGCGCACTGGCGCGTCGTCCTGTTGGAAGCGGACACGGCCCTGCTCACAGACCCCCGCGAGCTGTACGCTGCCGAGTTCCCGCCGACCGTCCGCGTCGTGGGCGACGGCGCCTTCCTCCTCTTCTGCAGGGCGTGGGAGCACGCCCCGCAGTGGGCTCTCCCCTCGGGCCGGTCGCAGTCCCGGAGAGCTCTCCACCATGATCCGGCGGGCCGGTTCGAGACGCCCACCCCTTACCTGCCGGTGGCCGACGGCCCGTTCGTGCCGGATCCGAAGCGCGCTCCCGGCTGGGGCGCCGCGCTCCTCGCCGAACTCGCCGAACGCGGCCCCGCCCCCTGGTTCCCCGAGGCCGCCGAGACCTTCGCGCGGCTCACCGGGGCCACCCCGACCATGGCCCGGCTCCTGGTCGCCGGGATGCCGCGTATCGACGACGACCGGGCCATGCCCGCCGAGACGCTCAAGACCATCGGCGTGCAGCCTGCCAACGTACGCCTGGCCAAGGACCTGCTGCGGTCCCTGGCCGCCCCCGACGTCCGGCGGGCCGTCCTGGACGCGCTCCTGCCCACCGACCCGACCCGGCTGTGGACGGACGGCCCCGACGCGGTCGCGGCCGCGGAGGTCTGGAACCGCATGGTCGGCCGACGCACTCCCGTCCCCGAGGAGCCGCTCCGGTTGGCGGCCGAGACCCTGGGCGAGAGCTGGTGGCGGCCCTACGACGCGGTGCCCGCGTTCCTCCACGCCGACACCGACCCGCGGTTCCACAGCGCTGTGATCGATGAGGAGTGCTACGGCATCGGCGCCTTGCAGGGGACGCCCGCCGTGGACATCGGGGTGCTGAAGGGGACGGTGGCCCTGACGGCCTGTCTGGCCCACCGGCTCCCCGTCGGTGATCCGGTGCGTACGGCTCTCGCCGGAGCCCTGGCAGCGGTACGCGACCGCGTGGCCGATCCCGAGGTGATGATCGCGCTGGAGGTCAGCGACGCCGATACGGAGAAGCTGCGGCGGCTGCTCGGGGAGCCCGTGGACGTCGGCGAGCACGCCGTGCGCTACGGCCCGGTCGTCGTGGGCAAGGAGGTCCGCAACCCGCACGCGTCCTTCCGCTCGGTGGTGTCCGGCGGGGACGAGGGCGAACCGCTCCTGGAGGCCCTCTTCGGCAGCGGCCCCCGGGGAGCGGAGGAGACCGCGCTCCGCCTGCTCGGCGACGAGCGGTTCGCGGCGCTGCTCGCCGATCCCGGAGAACCGGGGGCCGGCGCACGCGACGAGGACGGCCGGTGGTGGCCCCAGCACCCCGGTCATTCCGCCCCCGCCCTCGTCGCCGAGGTGGCCGAGAAGTACGGCATCGACGAGGACGCCGCCGTCCTCTACCTGATGGTGCTCGCCATGCCCGACCCGACCGACCGCAACACCGCCCTCTGGACCGGCTGGCCGAAGCGGCGAGGCGGTACGGCCCGGCTCCGCGCCGCCCGCGACCGGCTCGCGGCGACCGGCCTCGTGGTGGAAGGCCAACGCACCCGCGCAGGCCGCACCCTGTTCCTGCCGGGGGAATGGGTCTCCCTCCCCAAGCCGTACACCCCGCTCGAACGGTGGAAGCTGCCGCTCCACCCCCTCCTCGACGGCGAGAACGCGCCTCTCGGCGTCGTCGTCCCCACGGAGCCCGCCGCCGACCTCTACCGGCGCGCCTGGCAGCGCGTCGTGGACGGGGACGGCCCCCGCTTCGAGAAGGTCGAGGCGCCGCGACCGCGCAAGCGCCACCGCTGACGGGCAGAACGCGGCCGGGCCGTCCGCGGTCCGGCCGCACCGGAACACGACCGGGCGCGGACCGGTTTGCGGGCCGCCCACGCGGGTGGCCGCCCGCCATGACGCCGACCGGGCTGTCCCAGCCGGTGCGGAAGACGCGGGGATCGCCGGGACCGGCACGACCGCGCCCGGCGCCGCCTGTTCGCGGCGGGCGCGGCCGGGGGCCGGGAGGACGTCTCGGCCCGGTCCTCGCGGGTGGGCGAAGGCGCGGCACGCCGTGCGGGCCCTCCGGGAGGCGTACGGAACGGGCTCCGGCGGAGGTGTCGGCGGCTCCCCGGTCCCGGTCGGCGCGGGACCGGGGAGCGGCCGTACGGTCAGGCCTTGTTCTGCGCGGCCCAGAACTCGTCGAACGTCAGCAGGCCGTCACCGTTGGCGTCGTGCGCGTTGATGATCGCCTGCGCCACCGTCTCGGTGACGAACGGGTCGCCCAGTTGGGCCATCGCGCTCTTGTACTCGTTCGCCGTGATCAGCCCGTCGCCGTCCTTGTCGAACCGCTCGAACGCCGTACGCGCCGACTCGATGTCCGCCACTGTTCCGCCCCTTCGTGATGCCGAATGTCGGGGTCAGATTATCGGGCTGTTCGAGTGAGGTCGGCGGCGGCCGGGGCGGGGGGCCCGGCAGGTCGGCGCGGTGGCCCGTCGACCCGGCTCACCAACTCCGTGGCCGTCACCGCGCGCAGCCCCCGGCGGCCGATCTCGGCGAGGAGCAGCGGCAGGGCGGCGGCGGTGACCGGGCGGCCGAGGCTCAGTTCGACGATCGAGCCGTTGCGCAGCTCCCCGGCGACCTTCCGGGTGACGGCGGCGACGCCGGTGGCCGCGTGGTCCAGCGACCGCACGTCGCAGGCCAGGACGTGGGGGTAGCCGGCCCGCCGGGCGAGGCGCTCGACGAGCGGGGTGGCGTACGGGGCAAAGGAGGGGCGGAACCACGCGCCGACGGACCCGGTGAGGCGGCGGAGGCGGCGGGCGCAGGCGGCGATCTCCTCGTACGCCGCGCGCTCGCCCAGGGCCGCGAGGTCGAGGTGGTGTTCGGTGTGGTTGCCGATCTCGTGGCCGCCGTCGAGGATGCGGCGGGCCATGCCGGGGTGGTCGGCGAGCCAACTGCCGACGGCGAGGACCGTGACGCGGGCCCCGGCGCGTTCGATCCGGGCGAGCGCGGCGCGGGCGAGGTCGGCGTCGCCCCGGCCGTCGAAGGTGAGCGCGACACGGGGCCGGTCGCGGGGGCCGTGGACGATCTGCGCGGGGAGTCCGGGGAAGCGGCGCGGGCCGGGCGCCGCGCCGCCGGGGTCCGGGGCGCGGGCCGGGGCGGGCGGCGCGGCGGCCGGGCCCGCGCCGCCGTCGCGGGCGCATCCGGCGGCGAGAGCGGCGGCCGCCAGCGCTCCGGCGCCCAGCGCCGCGCGGCGGCCCATCGGCGCTCCGCGTCCGTCCATGCCCCGATCACCCGACCTCTCCACCGGGCACACCCTAGAGGCGGAACAGGCGGAATGCGGTGATTGAGCAGTTCGGCGGATGATCTATGAATCATTCGAGCCATGCCATAAAGATGCATGGAAAGCCAGGCGAGTGATCGAGCACACCAAGGATTCACTTCACCATGGTCCGATTAATCCGCAAATACAGCGGAATGACGCTTTGGAGCCGGGGTCGCCTGTCTGTCATAGTCGGAGCCACGACCTCCTTCGACCCGAGCCCAGGTCGTCACCAGCGGCCGCGGACACACCCCCCATTCCGCGGCCTCCCACAGAAGCCCCCGCAGCGAGCCGCACCACGGCCGACCGGGGGCTTCTGTGCGTCCCGCGCCGACGGTCCGGCGTCAGCGGTCGGAGGTGCGCATCTCGAACCAGGTGGTCTTGCCGCGCGGCAGCAGGTCCACGCCCCACCGGTCGGAGAGCTTGTCGACGAGGAAGAGGCCCCGCCCGCTGACGTCCATCTCGCGCACCGGCATCAGGCACGGCAGCCCGCGCGAGGGGTCGCGCACCTCGACGCGGATCCAGCCCCGGCGACGCACCATGCGTAACCCGAAGACGCGGGCCCCGGTGTGGCGCACCGCGTTGCCGACCAGCTCGGAGACGAGGAGCACGGCGTACTCGGCGATCTGCGGGGAGAGCGCCCACTGGTGGAGCACGACGCAGGAGGTGATGCGGCGGGCCGTCGCCGCCGACTCCGGCTGCGACGGCAGCCGGACCTCCCCCTCGGTCGGATTTCCGAACAACTCCAGCGCCTTGAACGCCTGTTCGTCATCCATGGTCGACGTCCACCGTGCCGCCGTCGCGCTGCTGCGCGGTCGCGGCTGCTCCACACCCTCCAGGCCCGCCATGCCCACCATGATGGCCGCACGGACCTGCCGCCGGGACCGTTCCGGGGGAACACGCCCCCCGGAACGCCCCGTTCCGCAGAAGGCTCTCGGCATATGCTTCCGGCATGTCGGTGCCGTGCGGACCACTGCTGACCTGCGCCGACGCTTCAGGCGGCGACTCCGGGAGCGGCGAAGGCGGCCGCGGACCTTAAGGCTTCCTTAAGGTCCGGATAATCCGCTCGCACGGATGAACTCCGCGCGCGGGGCCGCCCGTTCCGACTACGGGCCCGCCCGACCCGACTACGGACCGCCGGTTCGGACCGGACCGGACCGCCGGACCGGACCGGTGATCGGCCCCCGTACGGGCGTCCCGGCCACCGGGCCGGGCCCCGGCGCCCGGCCCGCGGCGCGGATCAGAGGAACGTGGCCTTGCCCGGCCCCTCCTCGACGAAGCTGCGCATCCCGCGCTCGCGGTCCTCGGTGGCGAACAGGCCGGCGAACCAGGTCCGCTCGATGGCCAGCCCGGTGTCGAGGTCCGTCTCCAGTCCCGCGTCCACCGCCTCCTTGGCCGCGCGCAGCGCCAGCGCCGGCCCCTTCGCCAGCCGGGCGGCCCAGGCGTGCGCCTGCTCGTAGACCTCGGCCGCCGGGACCACCCGGTCCACCAGGCCGAGCGTCAGGGCCTCCTGCGCCTTGACCATGCGGCCGGTGAAGATGAGGTCCTTGGCCCTGGACGGGCCGATCAGCCGGGCGAGGCGCTGGGTGCCGCCCGCCCCCGGAATGAGCCCGAGGAGGATCTCCGGCTGGCCGAGCCGGGCGTCCTCCGCCGCGATCCGGAAGTCGGCGCAGAGCGCCAGCTCGCAGCCGCCGCCCAGCGCGTATCCGGTGACGGCGGCGACGACGGGCTTGGGGATGCGGGCGACGGCGGTGAAGGCGTCCTGGAGGCCCCTGGACCGCAGGACCATCGCCGTGTGGTCCATCGCCTGCATCTCCTTGATGTCCGCGCCCGCCGCGAACACCTTCTCCCCGCCGTAGAGGACCACGGCGCGGACGTCGGCGCGCCGGGTCGCCTCCTCGGCCAGCTCCCGCAGCCGGTCCTGGACCGCGACGTCCAGGGCGTTCATGGGCGGCCGGTCCAGCCGGATCGTGCCGACGCCGTCGTGTACTTCGAGGGTTACGGTCATGGGGAGAGGTTAACCACGGCTAACGGGGGCGGGCCCGGTGCCGTTGGTCACAGCGCCGGGCCCGCCCCCGCGGTCGGGGGAAGAGCTACTTCTTCCACTCCTCCCAGTCCATGTTCCAGCCGTTGAGGCCGTTGTCCGGCTGGATCGTCTTGTCCCGCGAGTTCTTCACGATGACCACGTCGCCGATGATCGACCGGTCGTAGAACCAGGCCGCCGGGGTCGAGCCGTCGTAGCCGCCGCGCACGTCCCGCAGGCCGACGCAGCCGTGGCTGGTGTTGGTCCGCCCGAAGATCGAGGGCGCGCCCCAGTAGTTGCCGTGCAGGAAGGTGCCCGAGGTGGAGAGCCGCATGGCGTGCGGCACGTCCTTGATGTCGTACTCGCCGCCGAAGCCGACGGTGTCGCCGTTCATCCGGGTCACCTTGAGCTTCTCGCTGATGACCATCTGCCCGTTGTACGTGGTCGTCGCCGGGGCCCCCGCCGAGATCGGGATGTCCTTGATCTGCTTGCCGTCGCGGACGACCGTCATGCGGTGGGCGGCGGCGTCCACGGTGGAGACCTGGCTGCGGCCGATGGTGAACGTGATCTTCTTGTCCTGCTCGCCGTAGACGCCCGGCCGCCCCTGGACCCCGTCGAGATCCAGGTCGACGGTCACGCGGGTGCCCGGCGTCCAGTACTTCTCCGGGCGGAAGTCGAGGCGGTCGTTGCCGAACCAGTGGCCCTCGATCTCGACGGCCGGCACGGCCGTGACCCGGATCGCCCGCTCCACCGCGGCCGGATCGGTGATGCCGCGGGTGAAGTGGATGGAGACCGGCATCCCGACCCCCACGGTGGAGCCGTCCTCCGGGGTGTACTGCCCGATGAAGGTGTTCTTGGGCACCAGCGTGGTGAAGGTGGTGTCCTTCGCCGACTCGCGCCCCTCGGAGTCCTCGGCGACCGCGTGCACCGCGTACTTGGTGGCGGCGGCGAGGTGCCGCTGGGGCGTCCAGCTCGCGCCGTCCGCCGCGATCGTCCCCTCGACCGCGTTGCCCTCGGGGTCGGCCACCTTCACGGTGGTCAGCTTGCCCTTCGCGGCGCTGATCCTCAGCGCGCCGCTGGTCGCCACCGACTCCGCGCCGTCGGCGGGCGCGACGGTCACCACCGCCTGCGAGGCGCTGGTGTCCCCGGCCTTCTTCCCGCCGCCGGACCGGCCCTTGTCGTCCGCGCCCGCGCTCCCGCCGCCGCACGCCGTCACCAGCAGCAGCAGTGCCCCCATGACCAGGGCCAGAAGCCCCGGTACGCCGCGCTTCCCGCTCGCCCCGGCCGATGTCCCCGCTATCGGCTGCCCGTTCACTGTGGTCGTCTCCCCTCGCACGGCCTGGCCCCGCCATGGCCTGCACCCCCGCGCGCTGCATACGCACGCCGACCGCAAGATAATCACATCGCAGCCGGGGGAGACTGCCTCCGGAGTGTCACCGTTCCGTCCCAACTCGTTCCGGGAGGCGTGCAGGTGGCGAGGGGTGCGGGGCGGGCCGGGGCCGGCCGGGGAGCGGGGCGTCAGCGCAGCGCGGAGCCGGCCTTCCACTTCTTCCAGCCGAGGTTCCAGCCACTGAGCCCGTTGTCCGGCGCGACCTTCCGGTCCTTGGAGTTGACCACCTCGACGACGTCGCCGATCAGGGTGCGGTCGAAGAACCAGCCGCCGTGCGTGGAGCCGCCGCCGCCCTTCGCGTCCCGCAGCCCGATGCAGCCGTGGCTCACGTTCTCCCTGCCGAAGACGTCCTCGTCGGCCCAGTAGTTGCCGTGCAGGAAGGTGCCGGACTCGGTGAGCCGGATCGCGTGCGGCACGTCCTTGATGTCGTACTCCCCCTTGCCCTTCTCGTCCGTGAAGCCGACGGTGGCCCCGTTCATCCGGGTCACCTCGTGCATCTCGCTGACGACCATCTTCCCGTTGTACGTGGTCGTCTTCGGGGCGCCCGCGGTGATCGGGACCGTGCTGACCAGCTCGCCGTCGCGGCGCACCTCCATGGTGTGCGCCGCCGCGTCGACCAGGGAGACCTGGGAGCGGCCGACCGTGAAGACGACCGTCCTGTCCTGGCTGCCGTACACCCCCGGAGCCCCCTCCACGTCGCGCAGCCCGATGTCGACGGTGACCTCGGTGCCCGGCTTCCAGTACGTCCGGGGCCGGAAGTCGAGCCGGTCCTTGCCGAACCAGTGGCCGACCACCTCCACCACCGGATCGGCCGTCACCCGGATGGCCTTCTCCACCGCCGCCCGGTGGACGACCGGGCGGTTGAAGGAGAAGGAGACGATCATGCCGGTGCCGACCGTGGAGCGGTTCTCCGGCTTGAAGTAGCCGATGAAGCGGTGCTCGGGGACGACCGTGGTGAACGTGGCGTGCCGGGCCGAGCGGCGGCCCTCGCCGTCCACGGCCACCGCGTCGACGCTGTACTTCGCGGCGAGGGCCAGCCGGCCCGCGCCCGGCGCCGGGCCCCAGGACCGGCCGTCCGGTGCGATGCGGCCCTCCACCGTCTCCCGCTGCGCGTCCTCGACCCGCGTCACCTCCACGCTCTCCAGCCGCCCGTCGTCGACCTCCACCGCGATCCGGGTGTTCTCGTCGACGCCCTCGGCCCTGTCCTCGGGGAAGACGCGGATCGTGTCGTGCGGGCCGTGCGGCTTGCCGTTGAGGACGGCCTCCCGGACGTCGGCGCAGCCCGCCAGGAGGGCCAGCACGGTCAGCAGTCCTGCCCATGTCGGCACGGCGGCCGTGCGGGCCCGTGCTCTCTTCGCTGTCTGGTTCACGCTCCCCCCAACGACCCGGCCCGCTCGGGGGAAACGTGAGTGCGGGCCGCCCGGTGGGCAGAACAGAGGGAGAGGACCGCCCGGCGGCCGCGGCCGGGACGCCGCGCGCCCCTCCCTCGGCGTCCGTCCTCATGAGCCGCGGGAGGCGACACGTGTCGAGCGCAGCCGAGCAGGAGGCGGTACAGGACCCGGCGGATCGGCCGGCGGCCGCCGGGGAGCGGGGCCCCCGCGCGCGGGCCGGGGCCCCCGCCGTGTGGCCCGGAGCCCCGACGCCGCTGGGGGCGCGCTTCCGGGCGGGCCCCGACGGGGTGGAGGGGACCAACTTCGCGCTGTGGGCGGGCGGGGCCGAGGCGGTCGAGGTGTGCCTGTTCGACGAGCGGGGCGCGGAGACCCGCTGCCCGCTGACCGAGCTGACCCACGAGATCTGGCATGGTTTCGTGCCCGGCGTGCGGCCCGGCCACCGCTACGGCTACCGGGTGCACGGCCGCTGGGACCCGTGGACGGGGGCCCGCTGGAACGCGGCCAAGCTGCTCCTGGACCCGTACGCCCGCGCGGTCGACGGAACGTTCACCCTGCCGCCCGAGGTCTACGGGCACGTCCGGGACTGGCCCCAGCAGCACGTCGCCGACACCGTGCGCGACGAGCGGGACTCCGCGCCCTTCGTGCCCAAGGGCGTCGTCGTCCATGACGACGACGACTGGGCGGATGACCGCCGTCCCAAGACGCCGTGGGCGGACTCGGTCATCTACGAACTCCACGTGCGCGGCTTCACCCGGCTCCACCCGGACGTCCCGCCCGCGCTGCGCGGCACCTACGCCGGGCTCGGGCACCCGGCCGCGATCGAGCACCTGACGCGGCTCGGGGTGACGGCGGTGGAGCTGCTGCCGGTGCACCAGTTCGCCCACGAGGACCACCTGCTCCGGCGCGGCCTGCGCAACTACTGGGGCTACAACTCCATCGGGTACTTCGCCCCGCACGCCGACTACTCCGCCTCCGGCACGGCCGGCGGCCAGGTCGGCGAGTTCAAGCGGATGGTCCGCGCGCTGCACGCCGCCGGGATCGAGGTGATCCTCGACGTCGTCTACAACCACACGGCGGAGGCCGGCGAGCTGGGCCCGACGCTCTCCCTGCGCGGCATCGACAACCGGGGCCACTACCGCCTCCAGGACGACCCCCGCCGCTACGCCGACTACACCGGCTGCGGCAACACCCTGAACGTCGTCCAGCCCCATGTGCTGCGGCTCATCACCGACTCGCTGCGCTACTGGGTCACCGAGATGGGCGTCGACGGCTTCCGCTTCGACCTGGCGGCGGCGCTGGCCCGCTCGATGCACGACGTGGACATGCTCTCCCCGTTCCTCGCGGTGATCGCCCAGGACCCGGTGCTCCGGAGGGTCAAGCTCATCGCCGAGCCGTGGGACGTCGGCGACGGCGGCTACCGGGTCGGGGCGTTCCCGCCCCTGTGGGCCGAGTGGAACGACCGCTACCGCGACGCCGTGCGCGACTTCTGGCGCGGCGCGCTCCCCGACGTACGGGACCTCGGCTACCGGCTGACCGGCTCCAGCGACCTGTACGCCTGGGGCGGCCGCCGCCCGTACGCCTCGGTCAACTTCGTCACCGCGCACGACGGCTTCACCCTGCGCGACCTGGTCAGCTACGAGCGCAAGCACAACGAGGCCAACGGCGAGGGCGGCCGGGACGGGACCGACGACAACCGGGCGTGGAACTGCGGGGCGGAGGGCGAGAGCGGCGACCCGCGGGTGGACGCGCTGCGCCGCCGCCAGCTCCGCAACCTGCTGGCCACCCTCCTCCTCTCCACCGGGGTGCCGATGCTGGTGGCGGGCGACGAGATGGGCCGTACGCAGGGCGGCAACAACAACGCCTACTGCCAGGACAACGAGACCGGCTGGCTGGACTGGTCGCTGCTCGCGCGACCCGAGTGGCGGGAGCTGACCGCGCTGACGGCCCGGCTGCTGCGGCTGCGGCGCGCCCATCCGGTGCTGCGCCGCCGGGCCTTCTTCACCGGCCGGGCCCAGGCCCCGGACGGGCTGCGGGACCTGGCGTGGTTCACCCGCGAGGGCCGGGAGATGACGGAGGCGGACTGGTACGCGCCGACCGCCACGCTCGGCCTGTACCTCTCGGGGCGGGACATCCCGGGGCGGGACGCCCGCGGCGAGCCGGTCATCGGCGACAGCTTCCTGGCGGTGCTGCACGCGGGCGCGGAGCCGACCGGCTTCACCCTGCCCGGAGCCCCGTGGGCCGCCCGCTACGAACTGGTCCTGGACACCGCGCGGGAGGACCAGGCGGAGGCCCCCGGCACGGGGTGCGAGGGCGGCGCGGAGCTGGCCGTGCCCGCCCGTTCGGTCCAGCTCCTGCGCGTCGTGGCGTGAGCGGGGGCCGGACGGCCGGGGAGGGGGCGCGCGGCGAAAATCGCGGGCCTGACGCCCGCGGCGAAACGTAGGGTCGGCCCTGATGCCCGAGAAGCCTGCTGAGCACACGGACCGGTCCGCCGTGCGCTCCCTCCTGCGCCTGTGGCCCTATGTCCGCCCGGTACGGGTACGCCTGTTCAGCGCCGCCTTCGTGGCGGTCCTGGCGTCCTGCCTGGGGCTGGTGATCCCGCTGGTGCTGAAGTGGATGGTGGACGGCCCCGTCGCCGACCGCGATCCGGCCGGGGTCTGGCGGGGGGCGCTGCTCCTGCTGCTGCTCGGCGTCGCGGAGGCCCTGCTGTTCGGGTTCCGGCGCTGGCTGGTGGCGCGTCCGCTGGCGGGGGTCGAGGCGTCGATGCGGGCCGCCCTCCACCACCGGCTCCAGCGGCTGCCGGTCGCGTTCCACGACCGGTGGGCGTCCGGCCAGTTGCTGTCGCGCGGGACCACGGACCTGATGCTGCTGCGGCTGTTCCTGGCGTTCCCGCTGACCTTCCTGTTCGTCAACGCGACGACGATCCTCGTCGGGTTCGTCCTGCTGTTCGCCCAGGACTGGACGCTCGGGCTGGTGCTGCTGGCGCCCGCGCTGCCGCTGATGGTCCTGTGCTCGCTGTTCGAGACGCGGTACTCGCTGGTCGCGCGCCGGGCCCAGGACCAGGT
Source organism: Streptomyces sp. NPDC041970 (assembly GCF_055588985.1). NCBI lineage: Bacteria > Bacillati > Actinomycetota > Actinomycetes > Kitasatosporales > Streptomycetaceae > Streptomyces > Streptomyces sp. NPDC041970. The sequence continues at coordinate 45,903 of NZ_JBVJCD010000039.1, read as the reverse complement.
GGGCGACCTCACCACGGTCGTCGAGGAGAGCGTCCTCGGCATCCGCGTCATCAAGGGGTTCGGCCGCCACCGCAGCCAGGCGCACGCCTTCAGGGAGCTGTCGCGGCGGCTGCGCACCACGGAGCTGGGCAAGGCCCGGCTGCTCGCGGGGATCTGGGCGCTCATCACCGCCGTCCCCGAGCTGGCGATCGGCGCGGCGCTGGTCCTCGGCGCCGTCCAGGTGGCCGACGGCGCGCTGTCGGCGGGCACGCTGGTCGCCTTCCTCTCCACGGCGCTGGCGCTGCGCTGGCCGGTGGAGTCGATCGGCTTCCTGCTGGCGATCAGCCAGGAGGCCGCGACCGCGACCGACCGCTACTTCGAGGTGATGGACGAGGCGGAGGAGCCCGCGGCCCCGGTGGTCCGCGCGGACGCGCCCGCCACCGCCGACGGGATGGTGTTCGAGGGCGTGGCGTTCCGCTACCCGGACGCGGACCCGGACTCCGCGCCGGTCCTGGCCCGCGTCGACCTGCACGTGCGGCCGGGCGAGACGATGGCCCTGGTGGGCGGCACCGGGTCGGGCAAGACGACGCTCACCGCGCTGGTGCCCCGGCTGCACGAGGTGACCTGCGGGCGGATCACCCTGGACGGCGAGGACATCGCCGCGATGGAGCGCTCCCGACTGCGGGAGCTGGTGTCGGTGGCCTTCGAGGAGCCCACGCTGTTCTCCACGACGGTCCGCGAGAACGTCCGGATGGGCGCGGTGGACGCGGACGAGGAACAGGTGCGCCGGGCCCTCGCGGTGGCGCAGGCCGACTTCGTGCACGACCTGCCGCAGGGCCTGGACACCGAGGTCGGGGAGCAGGGCCTGAGCCTGTCCGGCGGCCAGCGCCAGCGCCTGGCGCTGGCCCGTGCCGTGGTCGGCGATCCGCGCTTCCTCGTGCTGGACGACCCGCTCTCCGCGCTGGACGTGCACACGGAGACGCTGGTGGAGGCGGCGCTGCGGCAGGTCCTGGCGGGGACGACGGCCCTGGTCGTGGCGCACCGCCCCTCGACCGTGCTGCTCGCGGACCGGGTGGCGCTGCTGTCCGGGGGCCGGATCGCCGCGGTCGGCACCCATCAGGAGCTGCTGCGCGGCAACGCGGAGTACGCCTGGCTGATGTCGGGCGCGGAACCGGGCGGCCCGCCCGGCGCCCCGGCCCCGCCCGAGGGGGCCGGGGCCGCAGGTCCCGAAGAGGCCCGGTCCGCAGGTCCCGAGGGGTTTCGGCCCACCGGACCCGAGGAGACCCGGCCCGCCGGACCCGAGGGAGCCCGGCCCACCGGACCCGAGGAGCCGAAGCCCGCCCCTCCCGCCCCCGCCCAGCAGGTCCCCGCCGAGGAGAGCAGCACCCGATGACCACGACCGCCGACGGCCCCGCGCCCCCCGCCGCCGACCCGGCCGCGCCCGGACCGGGCGGCGACCCGTTCGACCGGGACGCGCTGCCCGCGCCGCCCGGCGCGACGCGCGCGCTGCTGCTCTCGCTGCTGGCCCCGATGCGCGGCCGGGTCGCGCTGGCGGCCCTGCTGATGGTGGTGCAGCAGGCGGCGATGCAGGCGGGGCCGCTGCTGGTGGCGTACGCGATCGACAGCGCGGTCCCGGCGTTCCGGGACCACGACCACGGGCCGCTGATCGCGGTGGCGGTGGGCTACGCCCTGTGCTCCACCGGCGCGGGCCTCCTCCAGTACGGCTTCATCCGGGCCGCCGCCCGGATCAACCAGGACGTGCTGCTCGACCTGCGCGGCCGGATCTTCCGCCACGCGCAGGCGCTGAGTGTGGACTTCCACGAGCGCTACACCTCGGGCCGGTTGATCTCGCGGTCCACGTCGGACGTGGAGTCGCTGCGGGAGCTGCTGAGCGAGGGGCTCCAGGAGCTGATCGGCGTGGTCCTCTCGTTCGTGTCGATCTCGCTGGTGCTGCTCTGGCTGGACCTGGGGATCGGGGCGATCGCCGCGCTCTCCTTCGTACCGCTGTACCTGCTGGTGCGGATGTACCGGCGGCGGGCGGCCGTCGCGTTCGGGGCCCGGTCGACGGCGATCGCCTCGGTGATCGTGAAGTTCGCGGAGACGATGAACGGCATCCGCCCGGTCCGGGCCTTCCGCCGGGAGCGGGCCAACGACGAGGTGTTCGCCGAGCTGAACGCCCGCCACGAGCGGCGGAACGGCGACGCGATGCTGGAGATGGCCCGCTACGTCGTCGGCTCCCGGCTGGTGGCCAACACGGCGGTCGCCGGCATGGTGCTGTACGGCGCGTACCGGGTGGCGTCGGGGACGCTGGCGCTCGGCGTGCTGGCGGCGGCCGTGCTGTACGTGCGGCGGCTGTACGACCCGATCGACCGGCTCGGCATGTTCCTCAACTCCTACGAGTCGGCGGCCGCGTCGCTGGAGAAGATCGCCGGCCTGCTGGCGCAGACGCCGACCGTCCCGGAGACGGCCGAGCCGAAGGAGCTGCCGCCCCGCTCCGGCGGAACGCCGGGCCGGGAGGTCGTGTTCGAGGGGGTGCGCTTCGCCTACCGCACGGGCGGCGAGGTGCTGCCCCGCTTCGACCTGCGCATCCCGGCGGGCCGTACGGTGGCGGTCGTCGGCTCGACGGGCGCGGGCAAGTCGACGCTGGCCAAACTGCTGGCCCGGTTCTACGACCCGACCGAGGGCCGGGTGCTGCTGGACGGCGTGGACCTGCGGGACCTGGACACGGCGGAGCTGCGCCGGGGCGTGGTGATGGTGACGCAGGAGGCGTTCCTGTTCTCCGGGACGGTCGCGGAGAACATCGCGATCGGCCGCCCGGACGCCTGCCGCGAGGAGGTCGAGCAGGCCGCCAAGGCGATCGGCGCGCACGACTTCATCGCCTCCCTGCCCGAGGGGTACGACACCGACGTGCGCAAGCGCGGCGGCCGGATCTCGGCGGGTCAGCGGCAGTTGGTGGCCTTCGCCCGCGCCCTGCTGGCGGACCCGGCGGTGCTCATCCTCGACGAGGCGACCAGCTCCCTGGACGTCCCCGGCGAGCGAGCGGTGCAGCGGGCCATGGACACGGTGCTGCACGGCCGTACGGCGGTGGTGATCGCGCACCGGCTGTCGACGGTGGAGATCGCGGACCGGGTGCTGGTGATGGAGCACGGCCGGATCGTGGAGGACGGCGCACCGGCCGAACTGATCGGCGGCGACGGCCGGTTCGCGGGGCTGCACCGGACGTGGAAGGACAGCCTGGTCTGAGGGCGGGGTGGGGGGCCGCGGTTCCGCGAGCCCTTCCGCGGGGTGACGAGCGCCGAGCGCGTACGCCCGCGTCATGAGCGCCGGGGGCGTTCCGTGGCGGTCGGTCGTGCCGACGATCCGCCGCCCGCCCGGCGAAGTGCCTGGGCGATGGCTGCGAGACGTCATCGTGGGTGGATCACGGTGGGGTGATACGGCGTCATGGACGGTCGCGGCGGGAGCGCCGCCGTCGTGCGGCGAAACGCGGTCAGGCGGGGGCCGCGTCGCGGTCGCCCACCTCTCGTGGTCCCGGTGGGTCGAGCCGGTGGTCGAGCGCGGCGCCCACCTCGGGGCAGTGTGCGCGGATGACGTCGAGGAAGGCGTGCAGGGCCGGGGAACGGTCCCGGTCCCGGAAGGACAGGACCAGATCGGGCAGGGGCGTGCGCGGGGTCACCTCGCAGAACCACGTGCCCCGTCGCGGGGCCGTCGCCATGCGGGAGGGTCCCAGGCCGACGCCCACCCCGCAGGCGGCGAGGCCGATGATGGTGTGGACGTCCCTCGCGACGGTCGCGCCGGCGAGCGCCGGGGAGTCCCTGCCCAACAGGGCCCGAAGCCCGGTGACGACGGCGGGCTCGTCCTCCCCCGGTGCGACGATCAGCGGCTGTTGCCGCAGCCGGTCCACATCCACCGACGGCCGGCCCGCGTACGGGTGCGTGCTGCTCACGACCGCGACCAGGTGGTCGTGGCCGATCGGGACCGATACCAGCCGCTCGGCCCCGACGCCCCGTGGCGGGCCGAGGCCGATCGCCACGTCCAGTTCGCCGGCGAGGAGTGCGGCCGTGCTGCGGTTGGTCGCCATCTCGTGCAGTTCCAGCCGCACGTCGGGCCGTTCGCGGCCGAACCGGCCGAGGACGTCCGGCAGAGGCGCCAGCAACGCCGAGGCGATGAACCCGAGGCGCAGCCGGCCCGTCTCGCCGCGCGCCGCCCTGGCCGCGTCGACCGAGGCCGCCTTCATCTCGTCGAGCGCCCTGCGCGCTCGGGAGAGGAAGGCCGTGCCCGCGGCCGTCGGGAACACCCCCTGGCGCGTGCGGTCGAACAGGCGGGCGCCCACCTCGCGTTCGAGGTCGGCGATCTGCTTGGACAGCGGAGGCTGCGCGATGCCCAGGGCGCCGGCCGCCCGGCCGAAGTGCTCGTGCTCGGCGAGGGCCAGTGCGTACCGCAGGTGCCGCGCCTCCATGCCCGCGTCAGCCTTCCCGTCATATCTCACAGGTATCGTCGGCCAGCTTGTCAGATCTTTCGGTGGATGTTCGGGGCCGGGTCGCGTGGAATGCGGCCATGACTGAACCCTCCTCCACGGACAGCGTCTTCGTCTTCGTGCACGGGGCCTGGCACGCCTCCTGGCAGTGGGCGGCGACGCAGCGCGCACTCGCCGCGCTCGGCGCCGCGAGCCTGGCCGTCGATCTGCCGGGGCACGGCTTCGACGCGCCGCTGCCCAGCGGATACCTTCAGCCGGGGCAGCCGGGCCTGCCGACCGAGAAGTCCGCGCTCGCCACCGTGACGATGGACGACTGCGCCGACGCCGTGCTCGACACGCTGCGCCGGACCCGCCGCCACCGTCGTGTCGTGCTCGTCGCCCACAGCGCCGGCGGCGGCCCCGCGTCACTGGCCGTCGAGCGGGCGCCCGAACTGGTCGACGAGATCGTCTACCTCTCGGCCTTCGTGCCCGTCGGGCGGCCGCACTTCTTCGACTATCTCGAAGCGCCCGAGAACGCCGCGGCACGAGGCCAGGACCTCGGCTTCGGCGACCCCGGCGCACTGGGCGCCGTTCGGATCAACCCGCTCTCACCGGAGCCCGCCTACGTCGAGGAGCTGCGGCAGGCCTACTACCACGACATCCCCCGGGGCCGCTTCGACCGCTGGCGCTCGGCGCTGAGCCCCGATCTGCCGCTGGCCATCCCCACCGCCCCGGTCATCGTGACCCCGCGGCGGTGGGGGCGCGTCCCGCGGACCTTCCTGCGCTGCGCGGACGACCGGGCGCTGACGGCAGCCGTGCAGGACCTGATGATCGCGGAAGCCGACCGGGCCATGCCCGACAACCCGTTCACCGTGCGCACCCTGCCGGGCAGCCACAGCCCGTTCGCCGCCCGGCCCCGCGAGCTCGCCGCGGCTCTGCTGCCGTGACCGGCGGCCGCCCGTGCCGCGGTGGTGCGCAGCGCCCCTTCCGCGCGGCCGGCCGACGTCCCTCGCTACTCGGGCCGCCACGTTGGGGGGGCCAGGGCCGGGCCGTACGGCCGTACGACCGGTCCTCGCCGGACGCACCCCGGCGCAGCCCCGCCCGCTCGCCCCGCCGGGCAGCCGTCCTCACCGCGGGCTCGGCGGCCGGCCCCGCCGCCGTACGGTCGCGCACGGGCGGCCCCGGCGCGCCGGGGCCGGTCCCGTTCGCGGTGCCGCGCGACGCGGCGGCCGGGGGCGCTCCGGGCGCGTTTGCGCGCACCGCGGGCCGGTCGGACGCTGGACCGAGGGGCTCGAACAGGCGCGGCCACCGGGCGCGCCGGCTCCCGCCGCGGAGGAGGCGACCGCGATGACCGTGGTCAAGGACATGCTCGCGACCTACCCGGCCGACGTCGGCGGCGTCGACCGCGACCGGCTCGCCCGCTGCGTCGAGGAGTGCATGGTCTGCGCGCAGGCGTGCACCGCGTGCGCGGACGCCTGCCTGTCCGAGCCGATGGTGGGCGACCTCACCCGGTGCGTCCGCACCGACCTGGACTGCGCGGACGTCTGCGCCGCCACCGTCGCCGTGCTCTCCCGCCGCACCGGCTACGACCCCGACGTGACCCGCGCGCTCGTCCAGGCGTGCGCGCGGGCCTGCGCGGCGTGCGCCGACGAGTGCGCGTCCCACGCCGACCGGCACGCGCACTGCCGTGTCTGCGCCGACGTCTGCCGCTCCTGCGAGCAGGCGTGCGGCGAACTCCTGCGCGTACTCGCCTGAGCGCCGGTCGTCCCCGCGCGACCGGCGCGGCGAGGGCCGGCGGTCACTCGGCCGCCACGGGCTCCGCCCGTTCGGCCGGGAGGTCGCGGATGCCCAGGCGCAGGTGCTCCACGTGGTGGAGGGCCTGGTCCAGCAGTTCGGCGACGTGGTGGTCGTGGAGCGCGTAGACGATCGAGCGCCCGTGGCGCTCCCCGGTCACCAGCCCGAGGTTGCGCAGGACGCGCAACTGGTGGGAACAGGCGGAGGCCTCCATCCCGGCCGCGTCGGCGAGGTCGCCGACCGAGCAGGGGCTCTCGCGGAGGCGGGCCAGGATGTACAGCCGCGACGGGGTGGCGAGGGCCTGGAGGGTGGCGGCGACGTCGGCGGTGCCGACCGCGTCGAGACGTTCGCGGATGGTCGCGCTGCCGGCAGTGTCCGATCCGTGGCCCATACGGACATCATACGCACGACACATGAAGACCTGTTCATCTGTTCCTGTATGGTGGGACGCGTCCTCCCGTCCGCCCGCGAAGGGTCGTCCCGTCATGCCTTCCGTCCTGGACCAGCGGCCCGTGCCCTCCGCCGCCGGACCGCGTCCGGCGCCGCCGCGCCGGCGTACGCGGGTCCTGGCGCTGCCACGGGCCCGGTGGGCGCTGGCCTCGCTGACGCTGTTCCTGACCGCCCTCCCGCTGGACCTGCTCGGCGCCCCGGCCTGGCTGTGGGCTCCGCTGTACGCCGGGGTCTACGCCACCGGCGGCTGGGAGCCCGGCCGGGAGGGCCTGAAGGCCCTGCGGGAGAGGACCCTGGACGTGGACCTGCTGATGGTGGTCGCCGCGCTCGGCGCCGCCGCCATCGGCCAGGTCCTGGACGGGGCACTGCTGATCGTCATCTTCGCCACGTCCGGCGCGCTGGAGGCGGTCGCGACCGCCCGGACCGCGGACTCGGTGCGCGGCCTGCTCGACCTCGCGCCGACGACCGCCGCCCGGCTCCGGCCGGACGGCGGGGAGGAGACCGTGCCGGCCGGCTCCCTGGCCGTCGGCGACACGGTCCTGGTGCGGCCCGGCGAGCGGATCGGCGCCGACGGCCGGGTGCTCGACGGAGCCGGCGACGTCGACCAGGCCACCATCACCGGCGAGCCGCTGCCGGTGGCCAAGCGGCCCGGGGACGAGGTGTTCGCCGGCACGGTGAACGGCGCCGGCGTCCTGCGGGTGCGGGTCGATCGCGACCCGGCGGACTCGGTGATCGCCCGCATCGTGAAGATGGTCGAGGAGGCGTCCGAGACCAAGGCCCCCACCCAGATGTTCATCGAGAAGGTCGAGCAGCGGTACTCCCTCGGCATGGTGGTGGCGACCCTCGCCGTCTTCGCGGTCCCGCTCGCCTTCGGCTCCGCGCTCCAGCCCGCCCTGCTCCGTGCGATGACGTTCATGATCGTCGCCTCGCCGTGCGCGGTGGTGCTCTCCACCATGCCGCCGCTGCTGTCCGCGATCGCCAACGCCGGGCGGCACGGCGTCCTCGCGAAGTCCGCCGTCGTCATGGAGCGCCTGGGCCGCGTCGACACCGTCGCCCTGGACAAGACCGGCACCCTCACCGAAGGGACCCCGAGGGTCACCCGCATCCGGCCCACGACCGGGTCGGGCCTCGACGAGGACGGGCTGCTGGCCCTCGCCGCGGCGGCCGAGCACCCCAGCGAGCACCCCCTCGGCCGCGCGGTCGTCCGGGCGGCCCGCGAACGCGGCCTCGCCCTCGCCGGGGCGACCGGCTTCGCCTCCTCCCCCGGCGCCGGCGTCACCGCCACCGTCGACGGCCGCACCGTCCAGGTCGGCTCCCCGGCCCGCCTCGCCCCCGCCGGCGGGCCGGAGGCCGGCGGCGCGGTCCGGGCGTTCGAGGACGAGGGCCTCACCGCGGTCCTGGTCCTGCGCGACGGCACGGCGGTCGGCGTGCTGGGCCTCGCCGACCGCCCGCGCCCGGACGCGAGGGCGACGGTGGCAGCGCTCACCCGGCTGACCGGCCGGACGCCGGTCCTGCTGACGGGCGACAACGAGCGCGCCGCCCGCCGCCTGGCCGCCGAGGTCGGCATCGCGGACGTCCGCGCCGGCCTGCTCCCGCAGGACAAGGCGGCCGCGGTCAGGCGGTGGGAGGCGGAGGGCCGCCGGGTGCTGGTGGTCGGCGACGGCGTCAACGACGCCCCCGCGCTGGCCGCCGCGCACGTCGGCGTCGCGATGGGCGAGGCCGGCTCCGACCTCGCCCTGGAGACCGCCGACGCCGTGGTCGTACGCGACGAACTCGCCACCCTCCCCGCCGCCGTGGCCCTCTCCCGCGCGGCCCGCCGCCTGGTCGTGCAGAACCTGGCGATCGCCGGGGCCTTCATCACCGCGCTGGTGGCCTGGGACCTGATCGGCACGCTCCCGCTGCCGCTCGGCGTCGCCGGCCACGAGGGCTCCACCGTCCTCGTCGGCCTCAACGGCCTGCGCCTGCTGCGCGAGCGCGCCTGGCCGGGGCCGTTCGGCGAGGACCCCGCGTAGGGGCGCGCGTCCGGCGCGTCCGGGGCGTTCGCGGGGGCGCGGCGGCCGGGTCGGACCGGTGGATTCCGGCAACGGGATCTGGCCAGAGCGCGGCTCCGTCTCATCAGGTGGTCCGCGCCGCCCCGCACGCCCGCGGCGGGCGCGCGCCCGCCGCGGGCGGAACCGTCGAGCACCCGGCGGACGCCGGATCCCCCGGCAGCCGGTAACACCGCGGCAATGATCGGTGAAACGTCCGCTTAACGAACGTGACCTTTCCGGCAACGAACGAAAACCGGCCAACTTGTTGACGCGCTCCTGACAGGTGCGGTCATCTGCTGACACTCTTCACCCCGTTCTGCGCACCGCCTGCACCGCCCGGAAGCCCCTTCCAGGGCCGCCGGAACCCCCCTCGCAGAAGGAGTCCGCGTGAGATCCACGCCCAGCCGACGCGCCACCGCGTCCGGCGCTCTGATCGCCGCAGCCGCCCTCATCGCCGTCGCCGTCCCGTCCGGCGCCGCGACCGCCACCTCCGCCTCGGCCGCGCTCGGCGGCATCACCGCCGGCACGAAGGCCGATCCGGGCGCGCTGCCCGCCAAGCTCTCCCCCGCCCAGCGCGCCGAGCTGCTTCGCGAGGCGAACGCCACCCGCGCGGACACCGCCGAGCGACTGGGTCTCGGGGCCACCGAGAAGCTCGTCGTCCGCGACGTCGTCCAGGACCGCGACGGCACCACGCACACCCGCTACGAGCGCACCCTGGGTGGGCTCCCCGTCCTCGGCGGCGACCTGGTGGTCAAGGAGTCCCCGGCCGGCCGGACCGAGGGCGTCAGCAAGGCCTCCACCACGACCTCCGCGCAGTTGCGGGCCGTCGGGCTCACGGCCGACGTGACCCCGGCCGCCGCCGAGAAGCAGGCGCTCGGCGCGGCCAGGGCCGAGGGGTCGAAGGCGACCGAGGCGAGCCGCGCCCCGCGCAAGGTCGTCTGGCTGGGCGGCGGCGCGCCGCAGCTCGCGTACGAGACCGTGGTCGGCGGGCTCCAGCACGACGGCACCCCGAACGAGCTGCACGTGCTCACCGACGCCTCCTCCGGCGAGAAGCTGTACGAGTGGCAGGCCGTCCACAACGGCACGGGCAACACCCAGTACAACGGCCAGGTCACGTTGGGCACCGCGCCCTCGTACACGCTGACGGACACCACGCGCGGCAACCACAAGACGTACAACCTGAACCGGGGCTCCTCCGGCACCGGCACCCTGTTCTCCGGCCCGGACGACGTCTGGGGCGACGGCACCCCGCAGAACGCCGAGACGGCCGGCGCGGACGCCCACTACGGCGCGGCCGAGACGTGGGACTACTACAAGAGCGTCCACGGCCGCACCGGCATCCGGGGCGACGGCGTCGGCGCGTACTCCCGCGTCCACTACGGCAACAACTACGTCAACGCGTTCTGGACCGACAGCTGCTTCTGCATGACGTACGGCGACGGCAGCGGCAACGTCAAGCCGCTGACGTCCCTGGACGTGGCCGCCCACGAGATGACGCACGGCCTGACCTCGGTCACGGCCAAGCTGGTCTACAGCGGCGAGTCCGGCGGTCTCAACGAGGCCACCTCCGACATCTTCGCCGCGGGCGTGGAGTTCTACTCCAACACCACCCAGGACCCCGGCGACTACCTGGTCGGCGAGAAGATCGACATCCGCGGCGACGGCACCCCGCTGCGCTACATGGACAAGCCCTCCAAAGACGGCTCGTCCAAGGACGCCTGGTACTCGGGCATCGGCAACGTCGACGTCCACTACTCCTCGGGCCCGGCGAACCACTGGTTCTACCTGCTCTCCGAGGGCAGCGGCGCCAAGACCGTCAACGGCGTCTCCTACGACTCGCCGACCTCCGACGGGCTCCCGGTGACCGGCATCGGCCGCGACAAGGCGCTGCAGATCTGGTTCAAGGCGCTCACCACCAAGTTCACCTCCACGACCAACTACGCCGCCGCCCGCACCGGCACGCTGGCGGTCGCCAGTGAGCTGTACGGCGCCACGAGCCCCGAGTACGCCGCGGTGGCCCACGCCTGGGCCGGCGTCAACGTCGGGGCCCGCCCCGGCGGCGGCAACCCCGACCCGGGCGGCAAGGTCTTCGAGAACACCACCCCGGTCGCGATACCGGACGGCGGTGCGGCCGTCACCAGCGCGGTCACCGTCTCCGGCGTCACCGGCAACGCCCCCAGCACCCTCAAGGTCGGCGTGGACATCACCCACACCTGGCGCGGTGACCTGGTCATCGACCTGCTGGCCCCGGACGGCACCGCCTACCGGCTGAAGAACTCCTCCTCCGGCGACTCCGCGGACGACGTGGTGGCCACCTACACGGTCAACGCCTCCTCCGAGGTCGCCAACGGCGTCTGGAAGCTCCGCGTCCAGGACGTCGCGCTGCAGGACACCGGGCGCGTCAACAGCGTCAAGCTCACCTTCTGATCCCACCGGCTCACGGCCGGCGGGACCGCACACGGAACGGCCCGGAAGGGGGACGCGTCCCCTTCCGGGCCGTTCGCCATGGGCGGGCGGTCAGCGCAGCAGCACGCCCGACCCCTCCACCATCGTCTCGGCGGGCAGCGCGACCAGGCCCAGCTCGGCGCCGGAGGCCAGCAGCCGGTGCGCGGGCAGGACCCGCACGGTGTAGCCGTAGGGCCCGGTCCGCTCCAGGGTGAGCGGGCCCTCGTACAGCCAGCGGTCCTCCAGGTCCGGGCCGCCCGCCGGCTTCAGCGCGAAGGCCTGGGCTTCGGCGATGGCGTCGCCGGAGTCGACCCGGCCCGCGACCACCTGCACCTCCACGTCGTCCGGTTCCAGGCCGCCGAGCGCGACCCGCACCCGCAGCGCCAGGGTCCCGCCCAGCTCGGCCGTGGCGCCCGCGGCGGTCTCGGCGACGGACTCCACGTGGTCGACGGAGACGTCGGGCCAGGCCGCCCGGACCCTCGCCTTCCACTGGGCGAGCGCCCGCGCGGCCGCCGGCTCCAGGGCCCGCCGGGACCGCGCGGCCGGGGCGTACAGCCGCTCCACGTACTCGCGCACCATCCGCCCCGCGAGCACCTTGGGCCCCAGCGTGGCGAGGGTGGACCGGACCATCTCGATCCACCGGTCGGGCAGGCCCTCGGCCCCCCGGTCGTAGAAGCGCGGGGCGACCCGGTCCTCGATCAGGGCGTACAGGGCGCCCGCCTCCAGCTCGTCGCGCCGGTCCTCGTCGACCGCCGAGCCGTCGGCCGTGGGGATCTCCCAGCCGAAGTCCGGGTGGAACCACTCGTCCCACCAGCCGTCGCGCACCGACAGGTTGAGGCAGCCGTTCAGGGCCGCCTTCATCCCGCTGGTGCCGCACGCCTCCAGCGGCCGCAGCGGGTTGTTGAGCCAGACGTCGCAGCCCGGATAGAGCTTCTGCGCCATGCCCATGCCGTAGTCCGGCAGGAAGACGATGCGGTGGCGCACCCGCGGGTCGTCCGCGAACCGCACCAGCTCCTGCACCAGCCGCTTGCCGCCGTCGTCGGCCGGGTGCGCCTTGCCCGCGACGACGATCTGGACCGGCCGCTCGGGGTGCAGCAGCAGGGCGCGCAGCCGGTCGCGGTCGCGCAGCATCAGCGTGAGCCGCTTGTACGAGGGGACCCGGCGGGCGAAGCCGATGGTCAGGACGTCCGGGTCCAGGACGTCGTCGATCCAGCCCAGCTCCGCGGCGCCCGCCCCGCGCGTGCGCCAGGAGGCGTGGAGCCGGCGGCGGACCTCGGTGACCAGTCGGCCGCGCAGGCTCCGGCGCAGCTCCCAGATCTCCCGGTCCCCGACGCCGCTCAGCGCCTCCCGGCAGCGCGGCGTGCCGCTCCGCGCGGTGGCGGGGCCCTCGTCCGCCGCGGCGCCCGCGAGCGCCTGGCGGGCGCGCTCCTCGCCGAGCCGGAACACCTCGGGGGCGACCCAGGTCGGCGCGTGCACCCCGTTGGTGACGGAGGTGATCGGCACCTCGGCGGGGTCGAATCCGGGCCACAGGCCGGAGAACATCTCGCGGCTGACCGCCCCGTGCAGGGTGGAGACGCCGTTGGCGCGCTGGGCGAGCCGGAGCCCCATCACCGCCATGTTGAAGACCTCCGGCTCCCCGCCGGGGTAGGTCTCGGCGCCCAGCCGCAGGATCCTCTCGGCGGCGACGCCGGGCAGCTCGGCGTCCTCGCCGAAGTGGCGGGCCACCAACTGCCGGTCGAAGCGGTCTATCCCGGCGGGCACCGGGGTGTGGGTGGTGAAGACGGTCCCGGCCCGGACGGTCTCCAGGGCGGCGTCGAAGTCGAGGCCGTCGGCGGCCAGCTCCCGGATGCGCTCCAGGCCGAGGAAGCCGGCGTGGCCCTCGTTGGTGTGGAAGACCTCCGGCTCCGGGGAGCCGGTCAGCCGGCACCAGGTGCGCACGGCGCGCACCCCGCCGATGCCGAGCAGCATCTCCTGGAGGAGCCGGTGGTCGCTGCCGCCGCCGTAGAGGCGGTCGGTGACGTCGCGTTCGCCCGGCGCGTTCTCCTCGACGTCGGAGTCGAGCAGGAGCAGCGGGACGCGGCCGACGCGGGCCAGCCAGACGCAGGCGTGCAGCGAGCGCCCGCCGGGCAGGGCGAGCACCACCCGCGCGGGGGCGCCGTCGGCCTCCCGGACCAGGTCGAGCGGGAGTTCGTGGGGGTCCAGGACGGGATAGTGCTCCTGCTGCCAGCCCTCGCGGGAGAGGGTCTGGCGGAAGTAGCCGTGCCGGTAGAGCAGGCCGACGCCGACGAGCGGGACGCCGAGGTCGCTGGCGGCCTTGAGGTGGTCCCCGGCCAGGATGCCGAGGCCGCCGCTGTACTGGGGCAGGGCCGCGGTGACGCCGAACTCGGGCGAGAAGTAGGCGACGGCCGCGGGCAGTTCGGCCCCGACGGCCCGCTGCTCCTGGTACCAGCGGGGGCCTTCCAGGTACTCCCGCAGGTCGGCTGAGGCGCGGGCGAGGCGCTGGAGGTACTGCTCGTCCCGCGCCAGCTCGGCCAACCGCCCGGCGGACAGGGAGCCGAGCAGGCGTACGGGGTCGGCGTCCGCGGGCGGCCGGCCCTCGGGGTCGGCCGCCCGGAAGAGGTCGCGGGTCTCGGGGTGCCAGGACCAGCGCAGGTTGTGCGCGAGGTCGTGGAGGGGTCGCAGGGGTTCGGGGAGGACAGGACGCACGGTGAATCGACGAATGGCCTTCACGTACTCCACCTTTACAGGGGACTTGCGCATCCGAGCGGACGCACCACGGGGTGCGCCCCTTCCGTCACCCTCGACGGTAGCGGTCGCCCCCGGCCCCGGACCACGGCGCGCGGACGGCTCGCGGAGGCCGGGGCGCTGTCGGCGCGCGCCTCCCCCCAGGAGCCACGGGCGCCCCGTGCGCCCCCTCCCGTCACACGGCTCACCTGGGGGTTTGGCCGATTCCCCTCCGTACGCGGCCTTGTGGACCTCTGCGGCACAGGGAAGGCTGCCGTGTGACGGCGCGGAACGGGTACCCGGAACCCGTGGCGGCGTCTCGGGAGCGGCACGCCCGCCGGAGCGTGCGCCGCGCGCGACGGCTCCCGAGGTCCGACGACGGCCGGGCAGTCGGCCCAGCGCCGGATTCTCCGCCCGCGAACGCGGGGAAGGCTTCCCGCGGACGCGGTCCGCCCCCCGGCCCCGCGCACGCCCTTCACGCGTCGGAAACACACGTGAAACCCCCGCGACCCACCCATTCGAGTGCCATTCGAGTGAATGCGGACAGGAGCGGCCATGCCCACAGCCCGTCAGCAGTCGGCCGAGCAGTTACAAAGGACCGATCCCCATCATCGCGGCACGCGCGGTCGGTCCTCCGCGCCCCCGCCTCCCCCCGCGCAGACCGAACTCCTCCGGCCCCCAGGTGATTCCATGATCGGTCGTATTCCCGTGCTCGACGTCCGCCCCCTCGTCGACTGCGGCAGACGGGCGGCGAAGGCCGTCGTGGGCGAGGTCTTCCAGGTCACCGCCACCGTCTTCCGGGAAGGCCACGACGCGGTCGCGGCCAACGTCGTGCTGCGGGACCCGAGCGGGCGGGTCGGGCCGTGGACCCCGATGCGCGAGCTGGCGCCGGGGACGGACCGGTGGGGGGCCGAGGTCGCCCTGGGCTCCGAGGGGCGCTGGACGTACACGGTGGAGGCGTGGAGCGATCCGGTCGCCACCTGGCGGCGCCACGCCGCGATCAAGATTCCGGCGGGCATCGACACCGACCTGGTGCTGGCCGAGGGCGCGGCCCTGCTGGAGCGGGCCGCGGCCGGCGTGCCGAAGAAGAACGGGCGCGAGGCGGTGCTCGCCGCGGTGGACGCGCTGCGCGACGCCGCCCATCCGCCGCAGGCCCGGCTGGACGCCGCCCTGACCCCGGCGGCTGAGGCCGTCCTCGCCCGCCACCCGCTGCGCGAACTGGTCACCCGGTCCAAGCCGCTGGCGGTGCGCGTGGAGCGGCAGCGGGCGCTGTACGGGGCCTGGTACGAGCTGTTCCCGCGCTCGGAGGGGGCCCGGCGGGTGCCGGTGGACCCCTCCGACACCCGGCCCGACGCGCCGACCCGGCTGGTGGGCGGGACCTTCCGGACGGCCGCCGAGCGGCTGCCCGCGGTCGCGGCCATGGGCTTCGACGTGGTGTACCTGCCGCCGATCCACCCCATCGGCGCCACGCACCGCAAGGGCCCGGACAACAGCCTGACGGCCGGGGAGCACGATCCGGGGGTGCCGTGGGCGATCGGCTCGCCGGAGGGCGGGCACGACGCGGTCCACCCGGAGCTGGGGACGCTGGAGGACTTCGACCACTTCGTGGCGACCGCCCGCGACCTGCGGATGGAGGTCGCGCTGGACTTCGCCCTCCAGTGCTCGCCGGACCACCCCTGGGTGAAGGAGCACCCGGAGTGGTTCCACCACCGGCCGGACGGCTCGATCGCGTACGCCGAGAACCCGCCGAAGAAGTACCAGGACATCTATCCGATCGCCTTCGACAAGGACATGCGCGGCCTGGTCGCCGAGTCCGTGCGCGTCCTGCGCTTCTGGATGGACCGCGGGGTGCGGATCTTCCGGGTGGACAACCCGCACACCAAGCCGGTGGTCTTCTGGGAGAAGGTCATCGCGGAGGTCAACGGGACCGACCCCGACGTGGTCTTCCTGGCGGAGGCGTTCACCCGCCCGGCGATGATGCACACGCTGGGCGCGATCGGCTTCCAGCAGTCGTACACGTACTTCACCTGGCGCAACACCAAGCGGGAGCTGACCGAGTACGTCACGGAGCTGGCCGGCGAGGCCGCCTCGTACATGCGGCCCAACTTCTTCGTGAACACCCCCGACATCCTTCCCGGATACCTCCAGGAGGGCGGCCGCCCGGCCTTCGAGGCACGGGCGGTGCTGGCCGCGACCCTCGCCCCGTCCTGGGGCGTGTACGCGGGGTTCGAGCTGTGCGAGAACACCCCGGCGGCGCCGGGGAGCGAGGAGTACCTGCACTCGGAGAAGTACGAACTGCGCCCGCGGGACTGGGAGTCGGCGGAGCGCGAGGGCCGCACGCTGACTCCCCTGATCACCGCGCTCAACCGCGTCCGACGCCGCAACCCCGCACTCCAGCAGTTGCGCGACGTCCACTTCCACCATGCCGACAATGAAGCGCTGATCGTGTACAGCAAGCGCTCCGGAGCGAACACCGTCCTGGTGGTCGTGAACCTCGACCCGCACCACACCCAGGAGGCCACGGTCTCGTTGGACATGGAGCGGCTCGGCCTCGCACGGCACGAGCGCGTACCGGTGCGCGACGAGCTCACCGGCGACACCTATCACTGGGGCAGGACCTTCTATGTGCGCCTGGAGCCGGGCACCGCGCCCGCGCACATCGCCGTCCTGCGACCGTCCCCGCCGACCGGAGGGTCACCCACACCATGATCGTCAATGAGCCCGTCCACGACACGTTCGAGGACACGCCCGCCAAGGACCGCGACCCCGACTGGTTCAAGCGCGCCGTCTTCTACGAGGTGCTCGTCCGGTCCTTCCAGGACTCCAACGGCGACGGCATCGGCGACCTCAAGGGCATCACCGCCAAGCTGGACTACCTCCAGTGGCTCGGCGTCGACTGCCTCTGGCTGCCGCCGTTCTTCAAGTCACCGCTGCGCGACGGCGGTTACGACGTCTCCGACTACACCGCCGTGCTGCCGGAGTTCGGCGACCTCGCCGACTTCGTGGAGTTCGTGGACGCCGCGCACCAGCGCGGTATGCGCGTGATCATCGACTTCGTCATGAACCACACGAGCGACCAGCACGAGTGGTTCCAGCAGTCCCGCAGCGATCCGGACGGCCCCTACGGGGACTACTACGTCTGGGCCGACGACGACAAGCAGTTCCAGGACGCCCGGATCATCTTCGTCGACACCGAGACGTCCAACTGGACCTTCGACCCGGTGCGCAAGCAGTACTACTGGCACCGCTTCTTCTCGCACCAGCCGGACCTCAACTACGAGAACCCGGCGGTCCAGGAGGAGATCCTGGCGGCCCTGCGCTTCTGGCTCGACCTGGGCATCGACGGCTTCCGGGTCGACGCGGTGCCCTACCTCTACCAGCGCGAGGGCACCAACTGCGAGAACCTCCCCGAGACCCACCACTTCCTCAAGCGGGTCCGCAAGGAGATCGACGCCAACTACCCGGACACGGTGCTCCTCGCCGAGGCCAACCAGTGGCCGGAGGACGTCGTCGACTACTTCGGCGACTACGAGGCCGGCGGCGACGAGTGCCACATGGCGTTCCACTTCCCGGTGATGCCGCGGATCTTCATGGCCGTGCGCCGGGAGAGCCGCTACCCGGTCTCCGAGATCCTGGCGAAGACCCCGGCGATCCCGAAGAACTGCCAGTGGGGCATCTTCCTGCGCAACCACGACGAGTTGACCCTCGAAATGGTCACGGACGAAGAGCGCGACTACATGTACGCGGAGTACGCCAAGGACCCGCGGATGCGCGCCAACATCGGCATCCGCCGGCGCCTGGCCCCGCTGCTGGACAACGACCGCAACCAGATCGAGCTGTTCACGGCCCTGCTGCTGTCGCTGCCCGGCTCCCCGATCCTCTACTACGGGGACGAGATCGGGATGGGCGACAACATCTGGCTGGGCGACCGGGACGCGGTGCGCACGCCCATGCAGTGGACGCCCGACCGCAACGCGGGCTTCTCCTCCAGCGATCCGGGGCGGCTCTACCTCCCCACGATCATGGACCCGGTCTACGGCTACCAGGTCGCCAACGTCGAGGCGTCGATGGCCTCGCCCTCCTCGCTGCTGCACTGGACCCGCCGGATGATCGAGATCCGGAAGCAGAACCCGGCGTTCGGCCTCGGCACGTACACCGAACTGCCCTCCTCCAACCCGGCGGTGCTCGCCTTCACCCGCGAGTACCGCGACGACCTCGTCCTGTGCGTGCACAACTTCTCGCGGTTCGCCCAGCCGACCGAACTGGACCTGCGGTCGTTCAACGGGCGGCATCCGGTGGAGTTGATCGGCGGGGTGCGCTTCCCGGCGATCGGGCAGTGGCCCTATCTGCTGACCCTGGCGGGCCACGGCTTCTACTGGTTCCGGCTGCGCAAGGACGCACCGCCGGCCTGATGCGGCGCACCACCCGTGCGGGACGGTTTCCCCCGCCCCGCACGGGGCACCCTGAAGCTGGCGGTGTCCGCCAGAGCGCTCACGGTTCCGCCGTTCGAGTCCGTCAGGACCCTCCTCACCCGACACGTCCCGCACAGCCGGACAGCCATTGCCGCAATCCGGGACACTCTTCGCATCCTGTGGTGTGCCCGGGGAAAGGACGCGATGCCATGTCGGAGGCTGCATCCCCTCACGTCGCCCTGGCCAAGAACTCGAGGATCGGCGCGAACCGCGACAGCACGCCGGACGGGCCCCTGCTCCCGTCCCTGGCCCCCCTGCTCCACGAATGGCTCCCCCGACAGCGGTGGTTCGCGGGCAAGGGGCAGCCGGTCACCGGCTTCCGCCTGGTCTCGGCCACCGAGATGCTTCCGCTGGAGGGCACGGCGGGTCCGGGACTGCTGCACCTGCTGCTGCGCGTCCGGCAGCCGGTGCGGGAGGACGGCCCGGCCGGCGACTGCTACCAGCTCCTCCTCGGTGCAAGAACGTCACTGCCCCCGCTGCCCGCCGGCGCCGTGGTCGGCCGGGTGGAGCGGGGCCCCCTGGCCGGGCGGACCGTCTACGACGCGCTGCACGACCCGCGCCTGGCCGGCCTCCTGCTGGAGCGCCTGCGCCGGCCGGGCGCCCTGGGCGCGCTCCGGTTCGAGCGGACCGCCGAGATCCCGGCCGGGCTGGCGCCCCGCGTGCTGGCGGCCGAGCAGTCCAACTCCTCGCTCGTCTACGGCGACGCGTACATCCTCAAGGTCTTCCGCCGGGTCTTCCCCGGCGCCAACCCGGACCTGGAACTGCCCCTGGCCCTCGCCCGCCAGGGGTGCGGCCGGGTGCCGGCCCCGGTCGCCTGGTTCGAGGCGCCCGGCCCCGAACCCCTCACCCTCGGCGTCCTCCAGCCCTTCCTGCACGGCGCGCGCGACGGCTGGCAGCTCGCGCTGGGCGCGCTCGCCGCGGGCCGCGACTTCCTGCCCGAGGCGCGGGCGCTGGGCCGGGCCACCGCCGAGGTGCACACCGCGCTCGCCGCTGCGCTGCCGGCCCCCGCGCTGCGCGGCCCGCAGACCCGGCAGCTCGCCGCCGAGATGACCCAGCGGCTGGAGGCCGCCGCCCAGGCGGTGCCCGCGCTCGTGCCGTACGTCCCCGGACTGCGCGCCGCGTTCGACGCGGTGGCCGACCTCGGGCGCCGGAGCGGCGGCCGGGCGCAGCAGCGGGTCCACGGGGATCTGCACCTGGGGCAGGCGCTCCGCTCCCCGGACGGCTTCTGGTCGCTGATCGACTTCGAGGGCGAACCGGCGCGGCCGCTGCCCGAGCGCCGCCGCCCCCAGCCCCCGGTGCGCGACATCGCGGGCATGTTGCGGTCCTTCGACTACGCGGCCCGCTCGCACCGCCCGTGGAACCCGGAGTGGGCGTCCCGCTGCCGCACCGCCTACTGCGAGGGCTACGCGCAGGCGTCGGGCGCCGATCCGCGCGCCGAACCGGAGCTGCTGCGCGCCCATGAGACCGACAAGGCGGTGTACGAGGTGCTGTACGAGGCCCGGCACCGCCCCGACTGGCTGCCGGTGCCGATGGCGGCCATCCAACGGCTGGCCCGGTCCGCGGCCGCCTGATGCGTCCGCGGCGGGCCGTCCACGCCCGCACCCCCTCCGTCCGTGCTTCTCCCCTTCACCCTCCGAGGAGGCCGTCCCCGTGACCGCCCGCAAACCGTCCCGCAAGGCGCCCCGCAAGACCGACCGGGCCGCCGCCGAGACCACCCCCGTCGAGGCTCCCGCCGCCGAGGCGCCCGCCGAGACCACCGCCACGGCGACCGCGGCCGCCCCGCCCCGGCGCGTGGAGGCGGGCCCGCCGCGCCCCCGGCAGGGCGACGACGTCCGGGGCGCGCGTCCGGCGCCCGCGCTGGACGGTGCGGACCGCGGCCGGCTGCTGGCCGGCGACCACCACGCGCCGCACGACGTGCTCGGCGCGCGTCCGGCGCCGGGCGGGGTGCTGGTGCGGGCGCTGCGCCCGTGCGCGCGCTCCGTCACCGTGCTGGCGGCGGGGGTGCGGGCCGAACTGCACGCGGAAGGCGACGGGTTCTTCTCCGGCGTGCTGCCGGTGGCCACCGTCCCGGACTACCGGCTCCGGGTGGCGTACGACGAGGACGTCATCGAGGTCGATGACCCCTACCGCTTCCTGCCCGCGCTCGGCGAGCTGGATCTGCACCTGATCGGCGAGGGCCGCCACGAGGAGCTGTGGCGGGCGCTGGGCGCGCAGCCGATGGTGCACCAGGGGGTGGCCGGGACCCGGTTCACGGTGTGGGCCCCGAACGCCCGCGGGGTGCGGGTGACCGGTGACTTCACCTGCTGGGACGGCACGGGGCTGCCGATGCGCTCGCTGGGCTCGTCGGGGGTGTGGGAGCTGTTCCTGCCCGGTGTCGGGGAGGGCGCGCTGTACAAGTTCGACATCTGCCGCCCCGACGGCTCGCACACCGTGCGGGCCGATCCGATGGCCCGGCGCACCGAGGTCCCGCCCGCGACCGCCTCGGTGGTCACCGCCTCGCACCACGCGTGGCAGGACGCCGACTGGATGGCGCACCGGGGCGACCGGCCGGTCCACGAGGCCCCGTTCTCGGTGTACGAGGTGCACCTGCCGTCGTGGCGCCCAGGCCTGACATACCGTCAACTGGCTGAGCAACTGCCCGCGTACGTCAAGGACCTGGGCTTCACGCACGTCGAGCTGATGCCGGTCTCCGAGCACCCCTTCGGCGGCTCCTGGGGCTACCAGGTCACCGGGTTCTACGCGCCCACCGCGCGGCTGGGCGCCCCGGACGACTTCCGCTTCCTGGTGGACGCGCTGCACCGGGCGGGCATCGGCGTGATCATGGACTGGGTGCCCGCGCACTTCCCGCGCGACGACTGGGCGCTCGCCGAGTTCGACGGGCGCCCGCTGTACGAGCACCCCGACCCGCGGCGCGCGGCGCACCCGGACTGGGGGACGCTGGAGTTCGACTACGGGCGCACCGAGGTCCGCAACTTCCTGGTCGCGAACGCCACGTACTGGTGCGAGGAGTTCCACATCGACGGACTGCGGGTCGACGCGGTCGCCTCGATGCTCTACCTCGACTACTCCCGCGAGGAGGGCCAGTGGTCGCCCAACGAGCAGGGCGGGCGGGAGAACTGGGACGCGGTCGCCTTCCTCCAGGAGATGAACGCGACGGTCTACCGCCGCAGTCCGGGCGTCGTGACCGTCGCCGAGGAGTCCACCGCGTGGGACGGCGTCACGCGCCCCACCGACCGGGGCGGGCTGGGCTTCGGGCTGAAGTGGAACATGGGGTGGATGCACGACTCGCTCCAGTACATGGCCAAGGAGCCGGTGCACCGCAAGTACCACCACGACGAGATGACGTTCTCGATGGTGTACGCGTACAGCGAGAACTACGTGCTGCCGATCTCGCACGACGAGGTGGTGCACGGCAAGCGGTCGCTGGTGTCGAAGATGCCCGGCGACTGGTGGCGGCAGCGCGCCGACCACCGCGCCTACCTGGGCTTCATGTGGGCCCACCCCGGCAAGCAACTGCTGTTCATGGGCCAGGAGTTCGCCCAGGGCGCGGAGTGGTCCGAGGGGCACGGGCCGGACTGGTGGCTGCTGGACCCGGCCTACGGCGCCTCCGGTGACCACCGCGGGGTGCGGGACCTGGTGCGCGATCTCAACGCGGTGTACGGGGCGGTGCCCGCGCTGTGGCAGCGCGACACCGCGCCGGAGGGGTTCGCCTGGGTGGACGGCGGCGCGGCCGAGGACAACGTGTTCGCGTTCCTGCGCTACGACGCGGACGGCTCCCCGCTGCTGGCCGTCTCCCACTTCTCCCCGGTGGTCCGCCACGACTACCGGCTCGGGGTCCCGGAGACCGGGACCGAGGGGTGGGTGGAGGTGCTGAACACGGACGCGGCCCGCTACGGCGGGAGCGACGTGCGCAACGAGGAGCCGCTGAAGGCGGAGGCGGCGGCCGCGCACGGCCGGCCCGTCAGCATCGCGCTGACCCTGCCGCCGCTCGCGACGGTGTGGCTGCGCCCGGCGTAGCCGGGCACGGGGAAGGGGCCCGCGCCGCGTCGTCGTGACGCGGGCGCGGGCCCCTTTGGAGGGCGTCCGCAACGGGGGCTACGGACGCCCTCCGGGCGAGGAGACCCGTACCGGGGGATACGGGTTTCCTCGGGCGCGATGGTTCGTGGGGCCGGTCAGACCTTGGCGGGCTGCTCGGCGGGGGTCTCGGCCTGCGCGGGGGCCTCGACCGGGTCGGCGGGGGCGGCGTGGTCGTCGACCAGGGTGCGCTCGTCGAACGGGATCCGGCCGGCCAGCACCTCGCCCACGCGGGCCTTGTCGATCTCCTTGGTCCAGTGCCCGACCAGGACCGTGGCGACCGCGTTGCCGGCGAAGTTGGTGAGGGCGCGGGCCTCGCTCATGAAGCGGTCGATGCCGACGATCAGGCCGACGCCGTCGACCAGTTCGGGGCGGTGCGACTGGAGGCCGCCGGCCAGAGTGGCCAGACCCGCGCCGGTCACGCCCGCCGCGCCCTTCGAGGCGATGACCATGAAGACCAGCAGCGAGATCTGCTCACCGGCGCTCAGCGGGTCGCCCATCGCGTTGGCGATGAAGAGCGAGGCCATCGTGAGGTAGATCGCGGTGCCGTCGAGGTTGAAGGAGTAGCCGGTCGGCACGGTGATGCCGACGACGGGCTTGCTGACGCCCAGGTGCTCCATCTTGGCGATCAGCCGCGGCAGGGCCGACTCGGAGGAGGAGGTGGAGAGGATGAGCAGGAACTCGCGGCCGAGGTAGCGCAGCAGGGAGAGCAGGTTCACCCCGGCGACCAGGCGCAGGAGCGCGCCGAGCACCACGAAGACGAAGAGCGCGCAGGTGACGTAGAAGCCGATCATGATGATGGCGAGGGACTTGAGGGCGTCGAGTCCGGTCTCGCCGACCACCGCGGCGATCGCGCCGAACGCGCCGAGCGGGGCCACCCACATGATCATCGCGAGGATGCGGAAGACGAGCCGCTGGATGTGGCCGATGCCGCGCAGCACGGGCTCCCCGGCCGAGCCCATCGCCTGGAGGGCGAAGCCGGCGAGCAGGGCGACGAGCAGGGTCTGGAGGACCTCGCCCTCGGTGAAGGCGGAGACGATCGTGGTCGGGATGATGCCGAGCAGGAAGTCCACGGTGGACTCGCTCGCCCCGGACGCCTGCTTCTCGCCCGCCGCGCGGGCCGCCTCGGTGATGTTGAGGCTGGCGCCGGGCTCCAGGAAGTTGCCGACCAGCAGGCCGATGGCGAGGGCGACGGTGGACATGACCAGGAAGTAGCCGAGGGCCAGTCCGCCGACCGCGCCGACCTTGGCGGCCTTGCGGACCGAGCCGACGCCCAGCACGATCGTGCAGAAGATGATCGGCGAGATCATCATCTTGATGAGGTTGACGAAGCCCGCGCCGATGGGCTTCAGCTCGACGGCCACTCCGGGGGCGGCGAAGCCGACCAGGATGCCGAGCGCGACGGCGGCGATGACGGCGATATAGAGATAGTGGGTTCTGTCCCGCTTGGCTGCCACTGCCACGGTTGGCTCCTCGGCTCGGTCACGACGGCACCCCCGTCCCTGGGGGCTCCGGTGACTATCCACCGCCCTGTGATGCCGGTCACCCTTGTGTTCATATCGTTCACAGGTGCTTTTCGGCCACTGCGGAGCCGTCCGGGCGGGCGAGGCACACTGTGGGACATGCCTCTGCCCCGTGCCCTCCCCCGCAGCCTGGCGGGTCAACTCTTCGCGATGCAGGTCGTGCTCATCGCCGCGGTGGTGGCGGGATGCGCCGTCTTCACGTACGTCTCGGGCAGCGCGCGGGCCGAGGAGACGGCCGCCCGCCAGGCGCGGGCGGTGGCCGTCGCGGTCGCCGGCTCGCCGTCCGTGCGCGAGGCCATCCGTACCCCGGACCCGTCCGCCGTACTCCAGCCGTACGCGGAGCGGGTGCGCAAGGACGCCCACATCGCCTTCGTGACGATCATGGATCCCCGGCGGGTGCGCTGGACGCACCCCGACGCGGCGCTGATCGGCGAGACCTTCCTCGGCCACACCGAGGAGGCGCTGCGCGGCGAGACCTTCACCGAGACGTACACCGGCACGCTGGGCCCCTCGATACGGGTGGTGACCCCGATCCGCGACGGCGACCGGATCGTCGGCCTGGTCAGCGCGGGCATCACCGTGGACCGGGTCTCCTCGCAGGTGCGCGGGCAGCTCGGCGCCCTCGCGCTCGCGGCGGGCGGGGCGCTGGCGATCGGCGGCGCGGGCACCTACGTGATCAACGCCCGGCTGCGCCGGCACACGCACGGGATGAACGCCGCCGAGCTGAGCCGGCTGCACGACTACCACCAGGCCACCCTGCACGCGGTGCGCGAGGGGCTGCTGATGCTGGACGGGCGGCGGCGGGTCGCGCTGATCAACGACGCCGGGCGGGAACTGCTGGGCCTGGGGCCGGAGTCGGACGTGGTGGGCCGGACGGTCGACGAACTGGCCCTGCCCGCGCCGCTGACCGGGGCGCTGCTGGCCTGCGAGGCGCGGGTGGACGAACTGCACCTGACGGCGGAGCGGGTGATCGTGGTCAACACCCGTGCGGTGGTCGGCGGCGAGCGGCGCGGCACGGTGGTGACCCTGCGGGACCACACCGAGTTGCAGGCGCTCACCGGCGAGCTGGACTCCGAGCGCGGCTTCAGCCAGGCGCTGCGCTCGCAGGCCCACGAGGCGGCGAACCGGCTGCACACCGTGGTCTCGCTGATCGAGCTGGGCCGGGCCCGCGAGGCGGTGGAGTTCGCGACGGCGGAGCTGGAGCTGGCCCAGGTGCTGACCGACCGGGTGGTGGGCGCGGTCGAGGAGCCGGTGCTGGCCGCGCTGCTGCTCGGCAAGGCGGCTCGGGCGAACGAGCGCGGCGTGGAGCTGGTGCTGGCCGAGGACAGCCTGATCGACGACGGCGCGCTGCCCGGCGCGCCGGCCCGGCGCGACCTGGTGACGATCCTGGGGAACCTGATCGACAACGCCGTGGAGGCGGCGTCGGAGAACGCCGAGGGCGCGGACGGCCGCGCCGCCCCCGGACGTGCCGCCGGGCGGGCCCGTGTCACGGTCACCGCGCTCGCGGACGACCGGGAGCTGCTGCTGCGGGTCGCGGACACCGGGGCGGGCATCGGGCCCGAGGCGGCGGACGCGGTGTTCCGGCGCGGCTGGTCGACGCACGGGGCGGGGCGGGGCCTGGGGCTCGCCCTCGTACGGCAGGCGGCGCACCGCAACGGGGGCACGGTGGAGCTGGACGAGGGGCCGGAGGGCGGCGCGCGGTTCACCGTACGGCTGCCGCTCCCGGCCCGCGCGGAGGCGGCGGGCGCGGCGGGTTCGGCGGACAGGGGGGCGCCGGCGTGATCCGGGTGCTGGTGGTGGAGGACGACCCGGTGGCCGCGGACGCCCACCGGATGTACGTGGAACGGGTGGAGGGCTTCACGGTGGCCTCGGTGGCGCACAGCCGGGCGCAGGCGGTGCGGGCGCTGGAGCGCACCCCGGTGGACCTGCTGCTGCTCGACTTCTTCCTGCCCGACGGGCACGGGCTGGCGCTGCTGCGGTCGCTGCGGGCCGCCGGGCACGGGGCCGACGTGATCGCGGTGACCTCGGCGCGGGATCTCGCGGTGGTCCGGGAGGGGGTGTCCCTCGGCGTCGTGCAGTACGTCCTGAAGCCGTTCACCTACCCCACGCTCCGGGACCGCCTGGTCCGTTACGCCGAGTTCCGGGGGGCCGCCGGGGAGGCGAGCGGCCAGGAGGAGGTGGACCGGGCGCTGGGCGCGCTGCGGGTCGCCGGCCCGGTGGCGCTGCCCAAGGGGCTGAGCGGGCCGACGCTGGAGGCGGTGACGCGCGTGCTGAAGCAGTCGCCCGACGGGGTCACGGCGGCGGCCGCCGGGGAGGCGCTGGGGATCTCCCGCATCACCGCGCGGCGGTACCTGGAACACCTGGTGACCGTGGGGAGCGCCGCCCGCCGCCCGCACTACGGACAGGTCGGCCGACCGGAGCTGCACTACCGGTGGCTGGCCGGGGGCCGCTGAGCGCGAACGGCCGGGCCGGAGGAGCCGCACCCGCCACCGGCCGGGCGGGGCGCCCGCATGACGGCCGCACACGCCGCCGGCCGGGCGCGGGCGCGCGGATCACGGCCGCACACGCCCACCGGCCGCACACGGACCCCCCGACCGGAGGGGACCGCACACACCGCCGGTTGGGCCCGGACACCCCGACCGGCGACCCGCCCACGCCACCGGTCGGCCGCGGACGTCCGCGTCGAGGCCGCGCACGGACGACCGGACCGGAGGGACCCGCACACGCCCACCGGCCGCGCACGGACACCCCGCCCGGCGGCCCGCACATGCCACCGGCACGGGCCGCGTTTTCGGGCGTTTCTCCCCGCGAGAGGGAAAGGGCTGGTCGGACGGGTTTTCCCGTACCGGGCGCGCGGTTCTTCCCGGTAGGTTCCTACGAAGCGTTTTCCGAGGGCCACACACCGTAGCCAGAGGCGTTCCGGCCTCCTACGGTGGGGCCGTGCATCCCTCCCCACCGTTCAACGCCCCCGCCGCGCGCCGCCTCCGCGAGGCTCTGGGGATGGCCCCCGGCCACGTCGCCTACGGGCTCGCCGCCCAGTACGGACTCCGCGTCAGCTCCGAGACGGTCCTCGCCTGGGAGCGGGGCGCCGCCGTGCCGGGGGAACGCGAGCTGACCGCCCTGGCCGGCGTCCTGTGGTGCGCCCCCGGCGAGTTGCTGGCCGCCGCCACGACCCTGCGCGAGCACCGGTCGGCCCGCAACCTGAGCGCGGACGACCTGGCCCGGCACCTGGGGATGACCGGGGCGGCGTACCTGCGGATGGAGGAGACGGGGCGCTGGCGGGGCAACGACCGGCAGTCCGCCGCGCTCCGCCGGGCGCTGGGCCTGTCGGTGGCTCAGTTCCTCACGGCCACCGGCCGCGACGCGGAGCTGGCGGAGCTGCTGAGCCATGCGGTCACCACGCGCTGGCAGAACTACGTCCGGCCCGTCGCCAAGATCGTCCCGCTGGAACGGGCGCTGGTGCAGGAGGCGTTGGAGCGGCTCCACGCCGACTACCGGGCACTGACGGCCCCCGCGGTGAGCTGGGGCGGCGCGAGCCGGCCCGGCGACGCGGGCTCAGCGGGCGAGGCGGGGCGGATGTTCCTGGCCGGGGTGGTGGAGCGCTTCTGGCGGGCCGCCCGGATGTGAGTCCGCCGCAAGCGGGCCGCACGCACCGCACCCGCCGGCCCGGTCGGGGCGGCGGGTGCGGTGCGCGGCGGAGCGGCAGGGTCTAGAAGACCGACTCCGCCTCGTACATCCGATCGGCGGGGACGGTCTTGAGGCGGGCGACCGCGTCGGCGAGCGGCACCATGACGATGTCGTTGCCGCGCAGCGCGGTCATCCGGCCGAAGTCGCCCCGGTGCACGGCCTCCACCGCGTTCCAGCCGAAGCGGGTGGCGAGGACCCGGTCGTACGCGGTGGGCGTGCCGCCGCGCTGGACGTGGCCGAGAATGACCGGCCGGGCCTCCTTGCCGAGCCGGCTCTCCAGCTCGACGGCGAGGCGGTTGCCGATGCCCTGGAAGCGCTCGTGGCCGTACTGGTCGATCTCGCCCCGGTCGTACGGCATGGAGCCCGCGGCCGGGTGGGCGCCCTCGGCGACGCAGACGACGGCGAACTTCTTGCCGCGGGCGAACCGCTCCTCGACCATCTTGACCAGGTCGTCGACCTGGAAGGGGCGCTCCGGCAGGCAGATGCCGTGGGCGCCGCCGGCCATCCCCGACTCCAGCGCGATCCAGCCCGCGTGCCGGCCCATGACCTCGACGACCATCACCCGCTGGTGGGACTCGGCGGTGGTCTTGAGACGGTCTATGGCCTCGGTCGCCACGCCGACCGCCGTGTCGAATCCGAACGTCCGATCGGTGGCGGAGATGTCGTTGTCGATGGTCTTCGGGACGCCGACGACCGGCATCCCCGCCTCGGCGAGCATCCGCGCCGCGGTGAGCGTGCCCTCGCCGCCGATCGGGATGAGCGCGTCGATGCCGTAGCGGCGGGACAGCTCCTCGCAGTTCTCGGCGGCCTCGCGCAGCCGGGCGCGCTCCAGTCGGGCCGAACCCAGTATCGTCCCGCCGCGGGCCAGGATGCCGCTGACCGCGTTGATGTCCAGGGGGCGGACATGGCCGTCGAGCAGTCCCTTGAAGCCGTCCTCGAAGCCGACGACCTCGTCCCCGTGGCCCACGACGGCCCGGTGCACGACCGAACGGATCACTGCGTTCAGCCCTGGGCAGTCGCCGCCCGCGGTGAGAATTCCGATGCGCATCGTGGTGTGTCTCCTGCTCGCTAGTGCCGCGCCGTACGGGGGTGTGGACGGACCGTTCCCCGCGCCCTGAGCCAGCTCGATTGTCCCACGCCGCGCACGGACCCCGCGTTCCCGGCCGGACAGGGCCTCCGCCGGGCGGCATAGCGGCCCCCGCGGGTATCGTCAAGAGGCGATGCAGGCCAAGGCCGCGGCCGGGGGCGGCACGGGGGCACCACCGCTCGTCCCGTCGCCCCGCTGGTCTCGGCGCCCACACAACGACGGGAGAGCACGCGTGGCGCGCAGCGTGTACGTGACCGGGATCGACCGGGGGGACGGCCGTCAGGTCGTCGAGCTGGGGGTCATGGAGCTCCTGACCCGTCAGGTGGACCGGGTGGGGGTCTTCCGCCCGCTGGTCCACGACGGGCCCGACCGGCTCTACGAGCTGCTGCGGGCCCGCTACCGGCTCTCCCAGGACCCGGCCACCGTCCACGGCCTGGACTACCACGAGGCCTCCGCCGTGCAGGCGGAGCAGGGCACCGACGAGCTGGTCTCGCAGCTCGTCGAGCGGTTCCACCGGGTGGCCCGCGACTACGAGGCGGTGCTCGTCCTCGGCACCGACTTCGCCGCCACCCAGCTCCCCGACGAGCTGGCCCTGAACGCCCGGCTGGCCAACGAGCTGGGCGCCTCGGTGATCGCGGTGGTCGGCGGCAAGGGGCAGGACGCGCCCTCCGTGCGCGCCGAGACCCGCAACGCCTACCGCGCCTACGCCGGCCTCGGCTGCGACGTGCTGGCGATGGTGGTGAACCGGGTCGCCGCCGAGGACCGCGACGCGCTGGCGGAGCGGCTCGCGGCCCGGCTGCCCGTGCCCGTCTCGGTGCTCCCCGACGACCCGGCGCTCTCCGCCCCCACGGTCGCCCAGATCACGGCGGCGCTGGACGGCACCGTGCTGCTCGGCGACGACTCGGGGCTCGCCCGCGACGCGCTGGACTTCGTCTTCGGCGGGGCGATGCTCCCGAACCTGCTGAACGCGCTGACCCCCGGCTGCCTGGTCGTGACGCCCGGCGACCGGGCCGACCTGGTGGTCGGGTCGCTGGCCGCGCACAGCGCGGGCACCCCGCCCATAGCGGGCGTCCTGCTGACCCTGGACGAGCACCCCGGCGAGGAGATACTCACCCTGGCCGCCCGGCTGGCGCCGGGGACCCCGGTCGTCTCGGTGGCCGGCGGCTCCTTCCCCACGGCGGAGAAGCTGTTCACGCTGGAGGGGAAGCTGAACGCGGCGACGCCCCGGAAGGCGGAGACCGCGCTCGGACTGTTCGAGCGCCATGTGGACACCGGCGCGCTGCTGGAGCGGATCTCGGTGGCCCGCAGCGGCCGGGTCACGCCGATGATGTTCGAGCACGAACTGCTGGAGCAGGCCCGCTCCGACCGCAAGCGCGTGGTGCTGCCCGAGGGGACCGAGGAGCGGGTGCTGCGCGCCGCCGACGTCCTGCTGCGCCGCGCCGTCTGCGACCTCACCCTGCTGGGCGACGCCGACGCGATCCGCAAGAAGGCCGCCGACCTGGGCATCGACCTGGCGGACACCCAGGTGATCGACCCGAACACCTCGGAGCTGCGGCAGTCCTTCGCCGAGCGGTACGCCGAACTGCGCGCGCACCGCGGGGTGACGGTGGAGCTGGCGCACGACGTGGTGGCGGACGTGAACTACTTCGGCACGCTGATGGTGCGGGAGGGCCTGGCGGACGGGATGGTGTCCGGGTCGGTGCACTCCACGGCGGCCACGATCCGCCCCGCCTTCGAGATCATCAAGACCAAGCCGGACGCCTCGATCGTCTCCTCGGTCTTCTTCATGTGCCTGGCCGACAAGGTGCTCGTCTACGGCGACTGCGCGGTCAACCCGGACCCGGACGCCGAGCAGCTCGCGGACATCGCCGTGCAGTCGGCGGTGACGGCGGCCCGGTTCGGCGTGGAGCCGCGCGTGGCGATGCTGTCGTACTCCACCGGGACCTCCGGCTCCGGCGCGGACGTGGACAAGGTGCGCGAGGCGACCGAGCGGGTGCGGGCGGCCCGGCCCGAGCTGCGGGTGGAGGGGCCGATCCAGTACGACGCGGCGGTCGAGCCGTCCGTCGCGGCGACGAAGCTGCCCGGCTCGGAGGTGGCGGGCCGGGCGACCGTGCTGATCTTCCCGGACCTGAACACCGGCAACAACACCTACAAGGCCGTGCAGCGCTCGGCGGGCGCGGTGGCGGTCGGCCCGGTCCTCCAGGGACTGCGCAAGCCCGTCAACGACCTCTCGCGCGGCGCGCTCGTCCAGGACATCGTCAACACGGTGGCGATCACGGCGATCCAGGCGCAGGGCGAGGAGCGCCCCGCGTGACGACCCCCTCCCCCGACCACGAAGGCACGGCCCCTGTGCGACCGCACCGCGTACTCGTCCTCAACTCCGGCTCCTCGTCGGTGAAGTACCAACTCCTCGACATGCGCGACCGCTCGCGGCTCGCCTCGGGCCTGGTCGAGCGGATCGGGGAGGAGACCTCGCGCCTGGTCCACACCCCGGCGCCCGGCGGCGGCGCGGAGGCCCGCGAGCGCACGGGCCGCATCGCGGACCACACGCAGGCGCTCCGGGCGGCCGCCGAGGAGCTGGTGGCGGACGGGCTGGGGCTCGACTCCCCCGAACTCGCCGCGATCGGGCACCGGGTGGTGCACGGCGGGCTGAGGTTCAGCGAGCCGACCGTGATCACCGACGAGGTGCTGAAGGAGATCGAGCGCCTGGTCCCGGTCGCCCCGCTGCACAACCCGGCCAACATCACCGGCATCCGCACCGCGCGGGAGCTGCGCCCCGACCTGCCGCAGGTCGCGGTCTTCGACACGGCGTTCCACACGACGATCCCGGAGGCGGCCGCCCGGTACGCGATCGACGTGGAGACCGCCGACGCGCACCGCATCCGCCGGTATGGGTTCCACGGCACCTCGCACGCGTACGTCTCGCGGAGGACGGCGGAGCTGCTGGGCCGCTCGCCGCAGGACGTGAACGTGATCGTGCTGCACCTGGGCAACGGCGCGTCCGCGTCGGCGGTCGCGGGCGGGCGGTGCGTGGAGACCTCGATGGGGCTGACGCCCCTGGAGGGGCTCGTGATGGGTACGCGCTCGGGGGACGTCGACCCGGCGGTCACCTTCCACCTGAAGCGGGTGGCGGGCATGTCGACGGACGAGATCGACGTCCTGCTGAACAAGAGGAGCGGGCTGGTCGGCCTGTGCGGCGACAACGACATGCGGGAGATCCGCCGCCGGGTGGACGAGGGCGACGAACGCGCCGCGCTCGCGTTCGACATCTACATCCACCGGCTGAAGAAGTACATCGGCGCCTACACGGCGGTGCTCGGGCGGGTGGACGCGGTGGTCTTCACGGCGGGGGTCGGTGAGAACGCGGCCCCCGTGCGGGAAGCTGCCATCGCCGGCCTGGAGGGACTGGGCATGGCGGTCGACGCCGGCCTGAACGCCGTACGGTCCGGCGAGCCGCGGCTGATCTCGCCGCGGGACGCGCGCGTCGCCATCGCCGTGGTGCCGACGGACGAGGAGCTGGAGATCGCCGAGCAGACCTTCGCGCTGGTCGACCACGCCGGTACGGACGCCGTCCGGGTCGACACCTGAGCACCCCCGCGCCCCTTTGTATCTTCCACCAGACGAAATATTCCGCAGCGAAACAAACCGATAGGATGCGCCCATGCGCCGTTCCAAAATCGTCTGCACCCTCGGTCCCGCCGTCGACTCCCACGAGCAGCTCGTCGCTCTGATCGAGGCCGGCATGAGCGTGGCCCGTTTCAACTTCAGTCACGGCACCCACGAGGAACACCAGGGCCGTTACGACCGCGTCCGCAGGGCGGCCGAGGAGACCGGCCGGGCGGTGGGCGTGCTCGCCGACCTCCAGGGCCCGAAGATCCGGCTGGCGAAGTTCGCCGAGGGCCCGGTCGAACTGGTCCGCGGCGACGAGTTCACCATCACCTCCGAGGACGTCCCCGGCGACCGGTCGATCTGCGGCACCACCTACAAGGGCCTGCCCGGCGACGTCGTCAAGGGCGACCCGATCCTGATCAACGACGGCAACGTCGAGCTGAAGGTCGTCGAGGTCGAGGGCCCCCGCGTGAAGACGATCGTCATCGAGGGCGGCGTCATCTCCGACCACAAGGGCATCAACCTGCCCGGCGCGGCGGTGAACGTCCCGGCCCTGTCCGAGAAGGACGTCGAGGACCTGCGCTTCGCCCTGCGGATGGGCTGCGACCTGGTCGCCCTCTCCTTCGTCCGGGACGCCGAGGACGTCAAGGACGTGCACAAGGTGATGGACGAGGTGGGCCGCCGGGTCCCCGTCATCGCCAAGGTGGAGAAGCCGCAGGCGGTCGAGCACATGGAGGGCGTCGTCATGGCGTTCGACGGTGTGATGGTGGCCCGCGGCGACCTGGCCGTGGAGTATCCGCTGGAGAAGGTCCCGATGGTGCAGAAGCGCCTGGTGGAGCTGTGCCGGCGCAACGCCAAGCCGGTGATCGTGGCGACCCAGATGATGGAGTCGATGATCACCAACTCGCGGCCGACGCGCGCCGAGGCGTCCGACGTCGCGAACGCGATCCTGGACGGCGCGGACGCGGTCATGCTGTCCGCCGAGTCCTCGGTGGGCGCGTACCCGATCGAGACGGTCAAGACGATGTCGAAGATCGTCGTCGCCGCCGAGGAGGAGCTGCTCTCCAAGGGCCTCCAGCCGCTGGTCCCCGGCAAGAAGCCCCGTACGCAGGGCGGTTCGGTGGCCCGCGCGGCCTGCGAGATCGCGGACTTCCTGGACGGCAAGGCCCTGGTCGCCTTCACCAAGTCCGGCGACACCGCCCGCCGCCTCTCCCGCTACCGCGTGGCGCAGCCCATCCTGGCCTTCACCACGGACGAGGCCACCCGCAACCAGCTCGCGCTGAGCTGGGGCGTCGAGGCGTACGTGGTCCCGCACGTGGACAACACGGACGCCATGGTCGAGCTGGTCGACGCGGAGCTGCTGAAGCTGAACCGCTACAACGACGGCGACACGATGGTCATCACCGCCGGTTCGCCCCCCGGCATCCCCGGCAGCACCAACATGGTCCGGGTGCACCACCTGGGCGGCGAGCAGATCTGACCGCTCCGCACGACGGACGCCGTGGGGGGGGGGGGGGCGGGGGGGGGGGGGGGGGAGGGAGGGGGGGGGGGGGGGGGGGGGGGGGGGGGGGTGGGGGGGGGGGGGGTGTG
>NZ_JBVJCD010000039.1:0-11976 GCF_055588985.1 Streptomyces sp. NPDC041970 | reverse complement strand
AATGTGGGGGACTACCTGGGAGGGAGAGCGGTCCGACCCGCGGGGAGGGGGAGAAAGTGGGCGGGGCCCCCCCCCCGGGGGGGCCCCCCCCCCCCCACGGCGTCGTACGGCTCCGGCGGCCGTCAGCCGCCGTCGAGGTGGTTGCGCAGTCCGGGGACGTTGAGCGTGCCGCCGAACTGCCCGGCCTGGACCACCCTCACCTTGGTGAAGACGGCGTACGAGACGTTCAGCGGCGGCGGGGTCCGCGGGCTGAAGGTGACGGGGAGGAAGCCGAACAGGTTGCCCTTCAACTCCTCCGTGTACATCGTCACCGTGCCGTTGCGGATCGTCGACGTGGAGCCGGGCCGGCTCTTCACATGGCCCGTGGTGCCGGCCGGGCCGGTGGTGAGCTGGTGCAGGTCCCTGATGTCGATGGACTCGGCGGTGAACTTCAGCGCCTTCGTGATCCTGCCGTCGGCCTTCTTCACCTCGACGATGCCGTGGTAGTCCAGGTCCTCCAGGACGAGCCGCGACGACTCCAGGATCCACGGGTCGGCGGGGAGCAGCGGCAGGCCCGGCTCCGACTCGGCGGCGGCGAGCGCCTCGGGGTCGTGCACGGGGCAGGGGAACCGGGGCTTGGCGCCGTCCGGGATCTCCTCGTCCTTGCGCGGGTCGAGCCCCTTGGCGTCCTCGTCCAGCTCCTCGACCTTCTGGCCCGCCCTTCCGGCCGCCTCGCGGATGGCGTCGGCCAGCTTTCCGGAGGCGTCCTTCGCCGGGTCGGCGGCGTTCTCCTCGCCGGAGCCGCCCTTCGCCGCGACGGCGTCCTTCTGCGGTGGCCGGGGGCTCTGCGCGGGCCGCGGGCGGCGGGTCGGCTCCGGGGACGCGGTCGTGGGGCGCGGCGACGGGCTCGCGCCCGCCTCGGGCGCCGTACGGGCCGGGTCCTCGGTCGGCACGCCGAAGAGGTCCTTGAGGGCGTCGCCCACACCGAGCGGGTCGAGCGGGTTCCTCGACCGGGTGGGCGAGGGCGACGCGGAGGGCGAGGCGGAGGGCGACGCGGAGGACCGCGTTTCCCGGTCCGCGGTGTCGGCCTCGGCCTCGGTCTTCGTGCCGACCGGGCCGCCGGCGCCGGCCGACCCGCTCGCGGAAGGCCGCGGTGCGGCGGTCCCGTCCCCCACGGGCCGCTCGTCGCCGTCCGGCTCGCCCTTCTCGCCCTCCGCCGTGGCCGACGGGGACGGGGTGGGGGTCGCGGAGGGTGACGCGGAGGGGCTCGGCTCGTCGGAGCGGGTGACGCAGGGCCCCGGCGCGAACGGTATGTCGGCGTGTTCGTCGGCCAGGGCGAGCCGGGGCGTCAGCCCCATGCCCACGAAGACCGCGGTCGGCATCGCGGCGAGCGCCAACGCCTTCTTGCCGCTGGGCAGGTTGAGCTTGGCCAGCAGCGACTTGCGGGGGGCCGCGTGCCGGGGGCCCCGGTGCTCGCGGAGGTCGTCCCCGGAGTACGCGTTCGTCTGCCGGCCTTCGTCACCCCGCACGATGGCCCCCTCCGTCGCCCTGCACGGCCGCGTCGGCCCCGGCCCCCGGCGGCCGGGGCGCGCCCACGCCGTGGAGCGCGTCCGCGGAGCGCCCCTCGTACGCCAGGTCGTCGAGCGGGGCCTCGTCCTTCTTCGGCTCCCCCGGCATCCAGGAGATGGACAGGGCTCCGCCGACGAGGGCGAGGAGGAAGCCGATCAGGAAGCCGCCGATGTTGGCGACGGGGAGGGAGACCAGGGCGAGGAGGATGGCCGCGACCCCCGCGAACACCCGGACGATGTGGTGGAACCACATCGTCAGACCCAGGGTGACCAGCAGCACCCCGATGATCAGGGACCCGGCGCCGGCCGTGGTGGACATGGCCAACGTGACGTTGCCCAGGTGCATGTTGGCGTACGGGAAGTACGCGACGGGGACACCGCCCGCCATGGTGAAGAATCCCGCCCAGAACGGCCGGTTGCCCCGCCAGGTCCGGAATCCCCGCCGGTAGACGGTGAGGTAGTGCTCGTTCTGCCCTGTGGAGTCGGGGCTCATGGAAAACAGCTCCCTGGAACCGGTACTGCTGTGAGGAGAGGAGGGGAGGTGGGCGGCCGGAAGCCGACGCAGCGCGGAAACCGGCCGCCCGGACGAGTGCTTAGTAGCACTCCTTGTTCTCGTTGCCCGTGTGAAGGCGCAGTTTCAGACCGCTGAGGTTGAAGGTGCCCGCCGTCGTGGCCCACGCCTTCTGCTCGACCTTCTTCAGCAGGGCCTTCTCGGCTCGTTGCGCGAAGCCGTGGGGGTTGGCCTCGGTGTTGGGCTGGATGCCCATCCTCCCCTTCTCCTTGTTCGGGAAGTCCTTGAGCGAACCGGCCGCGACGCCGATGTCGATGTTCTTGAACTCGGCGTCGGCGTCGAGCTCCGACACGTCGAGGTAGAGGTCCTTGGCGAAGACGCGCTGGTGGCCGGGGCCCCCCGCCTCCAGCCTCAGCGTGACGTTGCCGATGCCGAACGGCACCTTGGGCGTGACGACCGACTGGCACATGTTCGTGATGTAGGCCTTGCTGAAGCCTGACACCGCGACAGGGGCGTTCATCGGCTTGCCGTCGAGCGTCTTGCCCGACGCCACACTGCCGTACTGCACGAAGTCCCAGCCCTCGAGTTCAGTGGCCGCAACCTTGAACTCCTGGCCGGACACGCTGAACGACGCCGCCAGCGCGCCCTGCGCGAGCCCGATGCCCACCGCCGCCGTGGCGGCGACGCTCGGCACCATGACCAGAGCGAACCGCTTCCATCTCGTCCCACCGCGAACTTGGGAACTCATCCTTTGCTCCTTCTTCTCGGACGTACATCTCCGGTCCGGGCGCCGTGCCCGTCCTGGGAGGGGAGAGGTGCTACGTCCTCGGGAAGGGGAGCGCCCGTGGCGGAGGCGTCTCCCGCGTCCGATCCACCGGCGTTCACCCCCGAGCGACAACCACGGACCGTGCGCTGCGCACGGCCGACCGGACAGGCCCCGCCCGATGGCGAGGACCCCCCTGCCCGCGGTCGGCGGCACCGCCGCCGACCCACTCGGTGGGGACCCAACAACCCCTCGGGCACCGGCTGGAGGCCGGGCTGAGGGTAGGGACCGAGCGTGGCCGATCGTGGTCCATTCACGGCTCCGACACAAGGGGCTTCATTACCGGCTAGTAACGCCACGGTAACCACATCACTGCGCGGCGGGGTCGCGCGGCGACGCAGGGTGGTACAGAAGGGACGGGAGAATGCCGGGAAACATCGCGGAAACAGGACAGAACCGCCCAGGCGGCTTACTGCGAGTAACAGGGCGCCTCTTTGTCAAGATTTGGCAAAGTCGGGGCTTCCCCCGGCGTCGATTGGCATCCGCGCGGCAAAACGACCGCGCTGCCCACCGGGCAGCGCGGTCGTCTTGTCACATCGGCACAAGCGGCTCCGTCCGGAGCCGATCCGTCCGCAGGGGCGGGCGGGGATCAGAAGAGGACGCGGGCCAGAGCGGTGCGGGCGGCGGTGACACGGGGGTCCTCAGGACCGATCACCTCGAAGAGCTCCAGCAGCCGCAGTCGTGCGGTGTCCCGGTCCTCGCCCGCGGTGCGGCGCACCACCTCGACCAGCCGGCCGAAGGCGTCCTCGACATGGCCGCCGACCAGGTCCAGATCGGCGGCGGCGAGCTGGGCCCGCACGTCGTCCGGGCGCTCGGCGGCGTCCTTGCGGACCGCCTGCGGGTCCAGCGCGTGGACGCGGGAGAGGAGTTCGGCCTGGGCCAGGCCGAGCTTGGCCTCCGGGTTGGCCGGGTCGTCGACGAGGACGTTCTTGTACGCCTGGACCGCGCCGCCGAAGTCGTTGGCGTCGAGCGCCGAGGCGGCGGCCTCCAGCAGGGCGTCGTACGGGCCGGCCGGCGCCTCGGCCGGGGCGGCGCTTCCGTCGGCGCTCGGGTCGACGGCGATCCCGGTGAGGCCGAAGCGCTCCTCGCCGACCTGGATGAGCTGGTCCAGCGTCTCCCGGATCTGGATCTCGGGGGCCGCGCCCTGGAAGAGCGGGAGGGCCTGCCCGGCGACGACGGCGAAGACCGCCGGGATGCCCTGGATGCCGAACTGCTGCATCAACATCTGGTTGGCGTCGACGTCGACCTTGGCCAGCAGGAAGCGGCCGTTGTACTCGACGGCCAGGCGCTCCAGCAGAGGGCCGAGCTGCTTGCACGGCTCGCACCACTCGGCCCAGAAGTCGATGACGACGGGAACCTCGGCGGAGCGCTGGAGCACCTCGCGCTCGAACCCTGCTTCATCGACGTCGATCACCAGGGCGGAGGGCGGCACGGCGCCGGCGCCCCCGGTGCGGGCGGCCTCCGCGCGGGCCTGCTCCGCCTTGGCCTTGGCCTCGCCGGCCGCCTTGACAGCGGCGAGGTCGACGACGCCGCTCATGGACATGTTCCTAGGCTGCATACGTACATCCTCCCCCCTGAACGCGCTGTTCCGAAAAGCGATCGCGGAACCGGGCCGATCCGCGTCCCGCCGGAGTGCGGGGCGGGCGGGCCGGGACGGCTCGGGGCCACCCCCCGAGGCCCCCTGAAAGGCCGGGAGAAGACCCGGTGGACCCGCCGAATCCCCATTCGGCCGATC
Organism: Streptomyces sp. NPDC041970; assembly: GCF_055588985.1. Taxonomy (NCBI): domain Bacteria; kingdom Bacillati; phylum Actinomycetota; class Actinomycetes; order Kitasatosporales; family Streptomycetaceae; genus Streptomyces; species Streptomyces sp. NPDC041970. The sequence goes on along the minus strand of NZ_JBVJCD010000039.1, from coordinate 7,360 downwards.
CGCTCGGCTCCGGGTCCCCACCCGGCGCCTGTGGTTGTCGCGTGTCCGCGGCGTTCGGGGCGGGCCTGCCGCCTTCCTTACGCTACGACCCGTAGCGTAACTGCCGATCGGTGCATCGGCACAGGTGGCGCCGGTGATCTGTCTCACGGGAGCCAGGGCGGAACCGTTCTTCCTACTGGCCGGTATCGTCGCCGCATCATGAGCCCCAGCCACACCCCCGCCCCCCGGACGGGGCGTCCGCGCAGCACCGCGGCCGACGCCGCGATCCTGGAGGCGACGCGGGCCTCCCTGGTCGATCTCGGCTGGTCGAAACTGACCATGGGCGAGGTGGCGAGCCGGGCCGGGGTCGCCAAGACGACCCTGTACCGGCGCTGGGCCGGCAAGAACGAACTGGTCGTGGACGCGGTCGCCGTCCTGTTCGACGAGTTGGAGCTGCCCGACCGGGGCAGCCTGGCCGCCGATGTGCAGGGCGTGGTGCTCCAGTTCGCCGCCCTGCTGGAGCGGCCGGAGGCCCGGACCGCGCTGATGGCGGTGGTCGCGGAGGCCACCCGCGACGAGGCGCTGCGGGTGCGGATCCGGGACTCGATCGTGGACCGGCAGAAGCGGCTCGTGCTCGAAGGGCGGCGGCGGGCCCAGCAGCGCGGCGAGCTGCCGGTCGAGACGGACCCGGTGACGGCGGACCGCACCGCCGACCTGATCTTCGACGTGATCGCGGGGGCGGTGGTGCACCGCATGTTGGTGAGCGCCGGACCCGTCGACACCGACTGGGCCCGGCGGTTCACCCTGCTGCTGCTGTCGGGGCTACGGCAGGGATAGGGACGCGGGCGTCCCGGAACCCTGGGGACTCCGGGACGACGCGCCCCATCGTCCGTACACGCGTCAGGACCGGGTCGGGTGCTGTACGTGGCAGACGCGGAAGCGCCCGTGGCCGAACGCGGCCGCCGCCCGGCCGGCAGGGCGGGGCATGGTCACGCAGCCGCTCCTCGGGCGCGTCCACTCCCGTGACGGTCCTGAACTACGGTTTGGGCACGCATAGTTGGGGAAACACACATCCCCCGACCTATATGAGTGTCCGTCAGAACCCTTTGTCAGCACGGCCGATGGTCGTTATGCATACGTCCGGTGTACAGGGGCAGGCGAATAAAAGCCATGGACGACGGAAGACGCGCCGTGTGGTGGTCTTCCCCGGTGACAGGCGGAGGGATGAACTCCACTGACCACGCGAAGGACAAGGAAGAAGACGGAAAGCGCGTCGGCGTCTCCACGGCCATGCGCCGTGCGGCCGCGCAACTCTCGGAGTTGTTGCAGTGCGAGCCGGGCTCCGTATCGGCCCTGAAGGCCACCGACGAGGGTTGGACGGCCGATGTGGAAGTGCTCGAGCTGGAGCGGGTCCCGGACACCATGAGCGTGATGGCCTCCTACCGGGTGCGGCTCGACCCCCGGGGAGAACTCATGGCGTACGAACGGCTCCGCCGTTACGCACGGGGCCAGATCGACCGGCGCTGACATTCCGTCGTCAAGACGAAAGAGATCACTGGAAGGGGTTCCCCATGACACTCGTCCAGCAAAGCAGTGCGACGTCCACCGGTGGTGGATCGGGAAATCTCTACGACGTCCTCGAACTCATCCTCGACCGGGGCCTGGTCATCGACGCGTTCGTTCGCGTCTCCCTCGTGGGCATCGAGATACTCAAGATCGATGTGCGGGTGGTGGTCGCCAGCGTCGACACCTACCTGCGGTTCGCCGAGGCGTGCAACCGGCTCGACCTGGAGTCCGGCCGCAAGGCGCCCAGTCAGCTCACCGACCTGGTCGGGGACATGACGGAGAACGGCGCCAAGGGCAAGTCCAAGGGGGCGTTGAGCGGAGCCGTCGAGGCCATCAGCGACTCGCTGCAGGGCAAGCGCGAGGACTCCGCGGAGGAGCCGCGCAAGCGTCCCGCCCGCAGGACCGCCTCCAGCCGTCAGACCCAGCGAAGTGAGGAGTAGCCGTGCCCACCTATGTCTACGCCATCACCGGCGCCGATCACCCGTTGCCCCTGGACGACCTGCACGGGGTCGGTGAGCCGCCCGCGGCGCTGCGCACCCTGCGCACCGACCGGCTCGCCGCGGTCGTCAGCGACGCGCCGCCCGGCCTGCGCGCCAAACGGCGCGACGTCCTGGCCCACCAGGGCGTCCTCGAACGGCTCATGGCCGAGGGCGCGACCCTGCCCATGCGCTTCGGGCTGGTGGGCCCCGGCGACGACGAGGTCGTGGCGGCCCTGGACCGGGAGGTCGAGGGCTACCGGGAGCGGCTGGCGGAGCTGGACGGCCATGTGGAGTACAACCTCAAGGCCGGCCGCGAGGAGGAGGACCTCCTGCGCGAGATCATGGCCGACTCCGACGAGATCCGGCAGCTCAACGAGCGGGCCCGCGCCCACGGCGGCCACGAGGAACGCGTGGCGCTGGGCGAGCGGGTGGCGCACGAGGTCGCGGAGCGCCACCGGCGGGAGGCCGAGGACGTCGCCTCCCGGCTCGCGTCCGCCGCCACCCGCAGCTCCGCCGCCGGTCCGGGCCCGCAGCAGTTCCTCAACCTCTCCTTCCTGGTGCCCCGAGCGGGCGTGGACGCCTTCGTCGACGCCGTGCGGCGCGAGGCGGAGCAGCGGGGCGACGCGTACACGTTCACCCTGACCGGGCCCCTGCCGCCGTACAGCTTCGTCTGACTCCAGGGCGGATCCCGCCAGGAAGCGGAGGTGATCTGCGGCCATGGGCCTCATCACCGGTGTCCTGACCCTTCCGCTGGCTCCCGTGCGGGGGGCGGCCTGGGTGCTCGACCAGGTCGTCCTCGCCGCCGAACGCGAGTACTACGACCCGGAGCCGGTACGCGCCCGACTCGCGCGACTGGAACAGGACCTGAACAACGGCGTGATCGACGCCGAGGAGTTCGACCGGCGCGAGGACGAGCTGCTCGACCGGCTGGAGGAGATCGAGGAGTACCGGCGGACTGTGCCGGACCAATGACCGTCGACGACCCGGATGACGGGGGAGATCGAAGGTGCGAAACACATGACGCAGAACGCGAAGATGGGTGCGGCACTGGTGGGGGGATACCTGCTGGGCCGTACGAAGAAGGCCAAACTCGCCGTCGGGTTGGGCATGTTCCTCGCCGGCAGGAAGCTCGACCTCGACCCGCGGCAGATCGGCCGGATGCTGGCCGACTCCCCGATGGTCGGCTCGCTCAACGACCAGGTCCGCAAGGAGTTGGTCGACGCCACCAAGGCCGCGGCCGCGCGGGCCATCACCCAGCGGGCCGGCGGGCTGGCGGACTCGCTCCAGCGGCGCACCGAGGCCCTCGGCGCGCGCCCCGGTGACGAGGAACCCGACGAGGGCGCGGAGTCCGACGAGGCCGAGGAGGATCGGGACGGGTCGGACGGCGGCACGCGGCGCAGGCCCGCCTCCCGCAGGGGTGCGGCTTCCTCCGGCTCCACCGCGTCGAAGAGCCGCTCCGGATCGGGCGAGGGCCGGACCGCGAAGAAGGGCGCATCAGCCCCGCGCAAGCGCGCCGGCGCCTCCCGCACGTCCGCGTCCTCCAGCGCCCGCAAGGCCCGAGGGGGCGACGATGGCTGACTCCGCGCTCGGCGGCCTCAAGGACGACGTGGTCAGGAACCCGGCCACCGACCGCCTCAAGGAAGAGCTCCGGAACTACGTGCGCGCCCGTGCCGAGCACGCGGTGACCCAGCTCGGGAACCGCCTCGGAGGGAAGGTGTCCGAGCTGGGGGAGCCGGGCGGCGGCTCGGGCGCCCTGAAGAGCCTGGCGAAGGGCGGTCACACCCTCGAGGAGGGCGGCACGCCCGCCCAGGCCGCCCTGAGCGCCGGGGCGTCGCACCTCGAGGACACCGTCAAGGAAAAGATCAAGGGCGTGTTCGGCAACGGTCGCAAGGGCGGTGGCGGCAAGTCCAGGAGCGTCACCATCGTCGAGGACATCGACGTCGGTGTGCCGGTCCGGGATGCGTACGACCAGTGGACCCGGTTCCAGGAGTTCAGCTCGTTCGCCAAGGGCGTGATGAGCGTCGAGAAGGCGGACGACACCACCAGCAACTGGACGGTGAAGGTCGCCAAGTCCACCCGTAGCTGGAAGGCGAACGTCACCGAGCAGGTGCCCGACGAGCGCATCACCTGGACCACCGAGGGCGCCAAGGGCACGGTCAAGGGCGTGGTCACGTTCCACGCGATCACCGAGGACCTCACCCGCGTACTGCTGGTGCTCGAGTACTTCCCGAAGGGCCTGTTCGAGAGGACCGGGAACATCTGGCGCGCCCAGGGCCGCCGCGCGCGGTTGGACCTGAAGCTCTACCGCAAGTTCATCATGATGCGCGGCGGGGCGACCGACGGCTGGCGCGGCGAGATCCGCGACGGCGAAGTCGTCGTCGGCCATGACGACGCCGTGGAGGACGAGGAGCGGGACGCCTCCCAGGACTCCTCCCCGGAGGGCGACGGGACCGGCTCCCTGGACGCCGGGGTGCCTGACGACGAGGAGCCCGCCCAGGACGACGAGGACGACGCGTACGAGGACGAGCTGCCGGACGACGAAGAGCCCGAGGACGACGGCGTCGAGGACGGGCTGCCCGAGGACGAGGCCGGGGCCGCGTACGACGAGGAGGAGCCGGAGGAGGGCGACGAGCCCGCCGACGACTTCGAGGACCCCGAGCCCGTCGAGGAGGAGCCCGAGGAGGACGACGCGGAGGAGGAGCCGCGGCCGGCCCGCCGCTCCCGGCGCCGTACCGCGGAGGCCGACGCCGACCGATGACAGCGGCCGCGCAGACCCGCTACCGACAGCACATCGAAAGGGATGAGACACCGTGACCGATTCACTGGCAGGCCGGATGCCGGGCCCGCCCAGGGGGGCGGCTCCGGCGTACGGGCAGCAGGGCGCGTCGGCCAACCTCGCCGACATCCTGGAGCGGGTGCTGGACAAGGGCGTCGTCATCGCGGGCGACATCCAGATCAACCTGCTCGACATCGAGCTGCTCACCATCAAGCTCCGCCTCCTGGTCGCCTCCGTCGACAAGGCCAAGGAGATGGGCATCGACTGGTGGGAGCACGACCCCTCGCTCTCCTCGCGGGCCCGGCCCCCGGCCGCCCCACCGCCGACTGCCCCCGGCGTCCTGGCCGAGGAGAACGAGCGGTTGCGCGCCGAACTGGCCCGCCTGCGCTCGGCGGCCGGCCTCCCCGAGGCCGCGCCCGCCGAGGACGCCCGGCCCCCCGCGGACGGGGAGGCGCGATGAGCACGCCCGTCGCCGGGGAGATGAGCTACGTCTACGCTGTCGGCCGCGACGGCTCGGCGCTCCACGGACTCGCCGCCCGTCTGACGGGCGTGGACGGGCGGCCTCTGCGCCCGGTCGCCGGGGGCGGGCTGTGCGCGCTCGTCTCCCCCGTCCCGGCGGACGCGTTCAGCGAGCGGGGCCTGGCCGCGCAGATGGAGGACCTGGACCGGTTGGAGGCCGTCGCCCGCGCCCACCACGCCGTGGTGGACGCCGCGTTCGCCGAGGCCGCCGTCCTGCCGATGCGGCTGGCCACGGTCTACCTGGACGACACGCGGGTGGCCGCCGTGCTGGCGGACCGGCGCGAGCAGTTCGCGGAGCTGCTGGGCCGACTGGAGGGCCAGGTCGAACTGGGCCTGAAGGTCTACGCCGACCCCCGCGCGGCCGCCGCACCGGCCCCGGCCGCCGGGGCCGCGCCGGTGGCCGCGGCGGCCGGGGCCGGTGCGGGCCGGGCCTACCTGCGACGGCGCCGGGCGCAGCAGCGCGAGGGCCAGGCCGCCTACCGGGCCGCGTCCGAGGTCGCCGCCCGCGCCGGGGAGCTGGCGGCCGGGGTGGCGGTGGACCGCGCGGTCCACCGGCCGCAGCAGGGGCAGCTCGCCTCCCGCCCCGGTGTGAACGTGGCCAACGAGGCCTATCTCGTCCCCCGGGAACAGGCGGACCGGCTGCGCCGGGAGCTTCCCGCCCTGGCCGAGGGCGTCGCCGGGGTGTCGGTCGAGGTGACCGGGCCCTGGGCCCCGTACTCCTTCGCCGCGGCCGCCGTGCGGGACGCGGAGGGCGGTGGGGCTCCGTGAGCACCGACCTCGTGGGCGGGGTCCTCGGCGAGGAGACCGCCGGGGGCCCGCCCATCGCCCTGATCGACCTGCTGGACCGCCTGCTGAACGGCGGGGCGGTCCTCACCGGGGACCTGGTCCTGTCCATCGCCGACGTGGACCTCGTCCACATCGACCTGCGGGCGGTGATCCGGTCCATCACCGGTGAGGAGCCGGCCCCGTGGTGAGCCGGCCGTGCCCCACGTGCGGACGGGGCGGAGAGGAGGAGGCCGGGACGGTCGGCGACCGCGGGCCCGAGGGGGCCGGGACGGTCGACGAGGTGGCGCGCGCCGCGGCCCACGCCTTCGGCCTCGCCCCCGCGCGGCCGGACGAGGGCGGCCCGTCGGCCGCCGCCCAACGCCTGCACACCGATCCCGACACCGTCGAGCGGGACCTGATCAAACTGGTGCTCACCATCGTCGAACTGCTGCGCCAGCTCATGGAGCGCACCGCCGTCCACCGCGTCGACCAGGGCGACCTGAGCGAGGACCAGGAGGAGCGGATCGGGATGACGCTGATGATCCTGCACGACCGCATGACGGAGCTGTGCGACCGCTACGGCCTGACGATGGAGGACCTGAACCTCGATCTGGGGCCGCTCGGCTCCCTGCTCCCGCGGAACGGCGCGTGAGCGGGACCCGACGTTTCATCGACCCCTCGAAGGCAAGGAGGACGCCATGACCGCTGAGAACGAGAACGCAACGAAGAACTCCCACACCGACACCGCCCGCGAGGGCACCACCGGAGCCGCCACCGGCACCGCCACCGCGACGCGGTCGGCGGCCGGGGACGCCAAGGACTCCGCCGCCGAGGGCGCGTCGTCGGTCGGCGGGACCACCCGGCGGGCCGGGCGGGCCGCCTACGCGGGCCTCCAGAGCGGGCAGCAGGCGGTGAGCGCCAACGCCGCGAAGGCGGCGACGGCCGCCGCCACGGCGTGGACCGCCGTCAAGCACCGCAAGGCGGTCGCCGCCGGGGCGGCGGCCGGCGTGGCCGGGATCGCCGGAGCGGCCTTCGCCGTGGGCCGCTCGACGGCCAAGCCGCCGATGGGCCCGCTGACCCGGCTGGCGCGCGGCAGGATCTGAGGTCACCGGCGCGCACGCCCGTGCGCGCTGTGGGGGGGGGGGGGGGGGGGGGGGGGTGCCCCCCCCCCCCCCCCCCCCCGGGGGGGGGGGGGGGGGCCGGGGGCGGGGGTGGGGATCTCCCTCCCGTTGTGGGAATCCACACTGGTGGGGTGGAGCCAAAACCCCCCCCAGCG